>JAJXXI010000354.1 GCA_021781185.1 bacterium | reverse complement strand
TGATGACCAGCGACTGATCGGTGCGCGCCCAGTAATTGTTAATGATGAAGCGGCCGCCAAGCTGATTTATTTGGCCTTGCGGAACATCACGGCCAAGTGGAAGACGCCGCCCGTGTTCTGGAAATCGGCGATGAATCAGTTCGCCATCCGTTATCCCGATTGCTTTGCGGCGTTATCCGTGTTAACCGCAGATTAACCGCAGATTGAGTAAACCATGAACCCGCCTCACACGCAAAATCGCGGATAGGCCCATGTTTTCAGATTGTATATTCTTCACGGCACCGGCACGGCGTTAAACACTTTCTTGATGATCGCATCGGTCGTCACGGCCTGCGCCTCGGCTTCGTAGGTGAGGATGATGCGGTGGCGCAGCACGTCGGGGCCGATGCTTTTCACGTCCTCGGGAATCACATAATCGCGGCCTTGCAGCAGCGCCCACGCCTTGGCGGCGAGCGTCAGGTTGATGGTCGCGCGCGGCGAGGCACCGAATTGGATGAAATGCTTCACGTCCAGCTTGAAATCCTGCGGCTTGCGCGTGGCAAACACAATTTTCACGATGTAATCGCGGATCTTGTCGTCCACGTGGATCTGATCCACCAGCTTGCGCGTCGCCAAGATTTCCTCGAGCGAAACGATGGGGTTCACCGGCTGCTCCGGACTGGTGAACGCCATGCGATCCAGAATTTTCCGCTCCTCCGCCTCGTTGGGGTAATCGAGGATCACCTTGAACATGAAGCGGTCCACCTGTGCTTCGGGCAGCGGATAGGTGCCTTCCTGGTCAATCGGATTTTCCGTGGCGAGCACGAGAAATGGCGACGGCAATTTCATCGTTTCACCGCCGAGCGTGACTTGGCGTTCCTGCATGGCTTCGAGCAGAGCGGATTGCACCTTGGCCGGCGCACGGTTGATTTCATCGGCGAGGACGAAGTTGGCAAAGATCGGGCCGCGGGTGACGTGGTATTGGGAATCCTGTGGATTGTAGATCAAAGTGCCAAGAATGTCCGCCGGCAGCAGATCGGGCGTGAACTGGATGCGGTTGAATTTGGCCTGCACAGCCGTGGCCAGCGTGCGGACGGAAAGCGTTTTGGCCAGACCGGGAACGCCTTCAAGCAGCACGTGGCCGTTGGCGAGCAAACCAACCAGCAGACGGTCCACAAGTTGTTCCTGGCCGACGATGACGCGGGCAATTTCCGTCCGCAAATTGCGGATCCAGATGGAAGTTTGCGTTACTTGATCTTTCAACGTGGCGTTCATCTGCCGGGAATTTAGGGTGCAGACTGAACCGACTCAAGCGCGGGTTTCCCGGCTGAGCTTTGAAGACGAAAGCGAAGGCGGGTTGCCGCCTGACAGATTTCCCTGATGCCGGGGGAAATTATTTGGCCACCAACAGCTTGTCTATGGTGTCTTTAATGGCCAGAAGATGGGTCGGTTTGGTGATGACAACGTCAATCGAAGAGCGATCGCTGGGTGGATTTCCGCTGCACATGACGACAGGAGTGGCGGGGGAGCGGAGCTTGATGATGTGGGCCATCTCACCGCCGGTCATGCCAGGCATGGAATTATCGGTCAATACCAAGTCGTGAAGAATGGGATTAAAACGAGCAAGAGCCTCGCCGGCGGAGCTGGCTGAATCCACTTCGTAGCCGAAGTTGTTGAGAAACATCTTGGTCAAAAGACGCGTATCAACATTGTCATCCACCAAAAGCACGGTCCTCAATTGAGGCTCTGAATTGGTTTCCACAAAATTTTGAGTTACGGGCGGTGTTGATTTTATTGCCTGCATATTTTCCTACGGAACAGCGATGATCGAAATACTGACAGCCCATTTCATCCAAATCCCTTTCCCCACATTGACCCAGGCTGGCCATGCGGTGCTGTGTCGTAACAACGGTAAGCACCACCCTATGAACCATCAATACGACCCGCTCACATTTCCCCATCTCACCTCAAAGCCACTGTGTCAATTAACCGGATTTATCTTGTTGAAATTCTATGTGGCATCACTTCAACCCTCTATGCGAATTTGAGACATGCGTTGACGTTATGAGGACATGGAGAGCGCCAACAGGAGGCCAATACGGAGCAATCCAACCGGACAGTTTGCGCGTCAAGAAGAACCAGCTCGAAAAAGCTTTGTCGGCGGCCTGAATCAATTACCTTGTGCCGCAGGACGCACAGGCTAGAATTTTTAAAACTTCAGACGTGTATGGCAAAGCTCCTTAAAAAGAAGGCCGAAGGGCAGCAAAGCCGGATATTCCTGGTTGAAGACCACCCCGTGTTTCGCGATGGTCTGGCGAAATTGGTGAACGCGGAGCCCGATTTGACGGTATGCGGGGAGGCGGGCGATGCTCGACAGGCGCTTAAATCCATCACCAAACTCAAACCGGATTTGTCAGTGGTGGATCTCGGTTTGCCGGGAAAAAGCGGCTTGGAATTAATCAAGGAGATCCGGGCCAAAAAAATCGCCATCAAACTGTTGGTGGTCTCCATGTTTGACGAAGCCCTCTATGCGCAACGGGTCCTGCGGGCGGGCGGAGACGGCTACATCATGAAGCAGGAGGATCCTCAAGAGATTATTTCCGCTATTCGGGATGTGCTGGCCGGCCACATCTACGTCAGCGAGGACGTCTTTGCCAGAGAGTCAATGAAGGAGCCGGCGGCCAAAAAAGCCCTCCCGTTGGACCAGTTAACCGATTCCGAGTTGGAAGTCCTGGAAATGCTCGGACAGGGCAAGACCGATCAGGAAATGTCGGCTCAGCTTGGCATGCCCATCAAAGACATCAACACGCACAGTCAGAGCATTCGTTTGAAGCTTAAGCTGGACAACATGAATGCCTTGATCCGCTATGCGGTTTGCTGGGTGGAAGACAGTCGCACCAAATAGCATTCTTTTTGACTATCAGGAAGTCTGGCCGCCCCCGGCCATAAGTCGTTCAAACTTCTGCCAGAGCCGCTGGTGCCCGCTCCCGTTTTTCAAGGGTGCTCCGATGGGCGGCGGTTACCGGCACGCGCACGATGATGCAGGTGCCCTGATCCGGGGTGGATTCGATTTCGTAAGTGCCCCCCAGGGACAAGGCTCGTTCTCGCATGTTGGTCAGACCGAGGCCGTGTCGGGATCGTTTCCTCAAATTGATGGCTTTGGCCTCAAAACCCTGGCCGTCATCCTGAATCTTAAGCATCACAAAATTACCGACAAACCGGAGTTGCAATTTGACGGTTTTGGCCTTGGCATGCTTTTCAATGTTGTTGATCGCCTCCTGAACAATGCGGAACAGGTGCAGTTCAACCACGGGTGGCAACCTTCGCTTGGGCGAAGTGATCCGGCACTGAAACTGTAGATTGGTTCGCGTCTGGATGTCGTTGCAGAAACTGGTGCAGGCCGCTGCCAGTCCCAAATTGTCCAAGTCTGTGGGCCGCAGGTTGTGCGCAATCCGGCGGTTTTCCTCAAGGACTTTAACCAGCAGACGGTCGCACCGGGATAGAATTTCCCTCGCGGCCGGCTTGAGATCGGGCAGGCTGCCCTCCACTTTACGCAGCCGCATTTTCACCGAGGCGATCAATTGATTGATGCCATCATGCAATTCTTGGGCAATGCGGGAACGTTCCGCTTCCTGGGCCTTGATGATGCGTTGCGGCAATGAACGCAGTTCCGCCTCGGCATGCTTGCGCTGGGTGATGTCGCGAATATACAGCGTGAACATCGGCGGCCCCGCCAACCTAATCCGGGTGATGGTAAATTCGGCGGAAAACCGGCTGCCGTCGGCACGCATGGC
>JAJXXI010000136.1 GCA_021781185.1 bacterium | reverse complement strand
GGCCGGGTGCTGATCATGTTTGGCGGGCGCGTGCTGGCGTCGGATTCGCCGGAGAATTTGCAGCGCCGCATGGCCGGCGGCAGCCAGGTGATTGCGGAGATCGCCGCGCCATTGGACGCGCTGCACGCCGCCTGGGAGAATCTGCCGGAGGTGGCGGAATTTGACGTGTCGCCGGGCGAAGGCCTGTATTTCCGCTGTGCCCTGACCCCGAACGTGGGGCAGGATCTGCGACCGCTCATCTTCGCGCTGGCCCGGCAAAACGGCTGGCCGCTGCGCGAGCTGACCCGCAGCCGGCATTCGCTGGAGGACATTTACATCCAGGTGACCAAACCGACGACGGAGGATGGGGAATGAGGATTTTCTGGACGCTGTTCCGGCGCGAACTGGGGACCTTTTTTCTTTCGCTGACGGGCTATGTCATCATTGCGGCGGTGACGCTGCTGACAGGATTGAGCTTTGTGGTGCTGGTGCAGAATCTTGGCACCTCCCCGACGCCCATGCCGTTGACGGAGATTTTTTATCGGACGTATTTCTTCTGGCTGATTGTGCTGCTGGCCTCGCCGATCATCACCATGCGCCTGTTTGCCGCGGAAAAGGCGAGCGGGACGTTTGAGACGTTGATGACGACGCCGGTTGGTGATCTGCAGGTGGTGGTGGCAAAATTCGCGGCGGCGCTGTTCTTCTACATGTGCGCCTGGCTGCCGTTGCTGGCCTGCCTCTATGTGCTGCGGTATTTCACCCACCAGAGCGTGGGCATGGATGCGGGCACGCTGGGGGGAATGTTCCTCGGCATTTTTCTGACGGGCGGGCTGTTTCTCTCGCTGGGCTGCTTTGCCTCGTCGCTGACCAAGAGCCAGATGGCGGCGGCGATGATCAGCTTTGTGCTGGGCGTCAGCCTGTTCGCGCTGGGTTTTCTGGCCGAGGCCATCCCCACCGTGACCGGCTGGCAATCGCAGGTGATCGCCTATTTCGGGCTGTTCCAGCAAATGGGCGATTTTGCCCGGGGCGTGCTGGACACGCGCGCCGTGGTGTTCTATCTGTCCGCCACGTTCTTCTTTCTGTTCCTGACGCTGCGCGTGGTGGAGAGCCGCCGGTGGAAATGACATGAGCAAACCGACCCCATCCCGCAACAGCTTTTCGCCGGCCAGCCGGTGGAAAATCGGTTTTGACGTGGTGTTGCGCACGCTGCTCGTCTTTGCGGTGGTGGTGATGGTCAATTACCTGGCGGCCATCTTTTTCCACCGGTTTTATCTCAGTTCGCAAACCAGCGTGAAGCTGTCGTCCCGCACGCTGGCCGTGCTGAATTCCATGACCAACTCGGTCAAGGTGACGCTCTACTTTGACAGCAATGACGAGTTTTACCCGGACATTGCCGCCCTGCTGAATGAATACCGGGCGGTGAACAAGAACATTTCCATCCGCACGGTGGACTACATGCAGGATCCCGGCGCGGCGGAACAGGTGAAAGCGCAATACAAGCTGGGCAGCTCCGCCGACAAGGACCTGGTGATCTTCGACTCGAACGGGCGGGTGAAAATGTTTTCCGGCGAGGCGCTGACGCAGTATGCGCTGGAACAGGTGCCGAACAAGACCGAGCGCGAGTTTCGCAAGCAGCCGGTTTCCTTTTCCGGCGAGAAGGTGTTCACCGCGATGCTGCTGGCGCTCCAGAATCCGCATCCGCTCAAGGCGTATTTTCTGCAAGGCCACGGCGAGCCTTCCATCACCGACAAGGGCGATTTCGGCTATCTGAAATTCGCCGCCACGCTGGAGCAGGACTACGTCGCGGTGACCAATCTGGAACTGCTGGGCGACCGCACCGTGCCGATGGATTGCAACCTGCTCATCATTGCCGCGCCGACGGTGCCTTTCACGGAGCCGGAGCTGCAAAAAATTGACCAGTATCTCACGCAAGGCGGACGGCTGCTGGTGCTGTTCAACTACGCCTCGGTCAAGGTGACCACCGGCTTGGAATCCATTCTGCAACGCTGGGGCGTCAATGTGCTGCCCGACATCGTGCAGGACCCGAAAAACACCGTCACCGGCCAGGACGTGGTGGTCCGCCGGTTCGCCAACCAGCCCGTGGTCAGTTCGCTCTCGCAATTGTCGCTCCAGATGGTGCTGCCGCGGCCGGTGGAAAAAGTGTCGTTCGCCAATCCGCCCGCCAACGCCCCGCAGGTGACCGAGCTGGCCATGACCAGTCCCAACGCCACGCTTGCCAATGACAGCAGCGCGCCGCCGCAGAGTTATTCGCTGATCACCGCCGTGGAGCAAAAGCCAGCAGCCGTGGCCGGCCTGCGCGGCACCACCCGCATCATCGTGACCGGTGACTCGATCTTTCTCGGCAACTATTACATCGAAGGCGCGGGCAACCGTGATTTCCTGAACAGCGCGGCCAACTGGCTGCTGGATCGTCCGCAACTGATCTCGGGCATCGGCCCGCGGCCGGTGACGGAATTCCGCCTGCTGCTCACCCAACAACAAAAACAACAGCTCCGCTGGCTGCTGCTGGCCGCCTTGCCCGGCGGCGTGCTGCTCTTTGGCTGGCTGGTCTGGCTCGTGCGCCGCAAATGAAATCCAAGACCACCAGCATCTGGTTACTGCTCGCGGCCCTGCTGCTCGCGTTCATCTGGGTCCAAAACAAATATCTCCGGCCCGCCGCGCCGGCCGTGGTCGGCCTGATTCCCGGCCTGCGCGCCGCCGACGTGACCGGTCTTCAAATCAGCCCCGCCGGCGCGCCGGAAATCAGCGTCGTCCGCACCAACGGCTCCTGGCTGCTTGAAAAACCATTGGTTTATCCCGCCCAGACCGCCGCCGTCGAGGCGCTGAATTCCGCCCTGGCCCGGCTCGTTCCCGCCACGCGCCTTTCGGCGGCGGAAATGCGCGGGCATAAAAACGCGGACGCGGAATACGGCTTCGATAATCCGCAGTTCATGTTGGGCGTCGAGGCCGGCAACTTGCGCCGGCAGTTGATCATCGGCAACCGGACTGCGCCTGGCGACCAGGTGTTTGTGCGCGTGGTTGGCACGGAAGGAGCGTTTGTGGTGGACGCCGGGTGGCTGCAACTGCTCCCGCACGCGGCAGTGGAATGGCGCGACACCTCGCTGGTGGACGCCACCGGCACGTGCGACTGGATCGTCATCACCAATGGAGCCAAAGTCATGGAGTTTCGCCGTGATCCCACCAACCAGATCTGGCGCATGATGCTTCCGTTGCAGACCCGCGCCGACAGTTCGCGGCTCGCCAGCGCCTTCCAGCAACTGCGTGATGGACGCGTCAATCAGTTTGTTACCGACGATCCACGCGCGGATCTGAGCAGTTATGGTTTGCAGCCGGCGGATCTGGACATCTGGCTGGGGCACGGGACCAATTTTGACGCCGCCGTCCACGTCGGCAAAAGCCTCCCCACCAACTCCGCGCAGGTTTACGTCCGGCGCGAAGGCTGGAATTCCGTCATGACGGCGGACAAAGACATCTTCACTCCTTGGCGTGCCACCGTGAATGATTTCCGCGATCCCTACCTGCTCTCACTTACCGCCCCGGTGGCGGAAATCGCGGTGCAAGGACCGGATCCCTTTACCTTGCAACAACGCGGTTCCAATGATTGGGTTGTGGCGGGTGAGAAATTTCCCGCCGACACGGAAAACGTCCAGAATTTTCTCAAGCTGCTCGCGGGCCTGCGCGTCTCCGAATTTGTGAAGGATGTTGTCACCCCGGCGGATCTTGCGGGCTTCGGGCTGGCGACCCCGTCGCGGCAGATCATTCTGCGCGGCAAAGCCGG
>JAJXXI010000215.1 GCA_021781185.1 bacterium | reverse complement strand
CGCCGTGCTGCTGACGCCGGCGCTTCGCGCCATCCGCGAGAGTTTTCCCCGGGCCGAGGTTCATCTGCTCGTGCCGGCGGAAATCGCGCCGCTGTTCCAGCATCTGCCGTGGTTTGCGCGGGTCTGGGCCATGCCGCGCCGCCGCGGCCGCGCCAGTCTGCGTGAGACCTGGCCGATCATCCGCGCCCTGCGCCGCGAGCGGTTTGATCGTTCGGTGGATTTCGCCAGCAATGATCGTGGTGCGTTCATAAGCTTTCTCATCGGTGCCAAACGCCGGCTCGGCTGGGCGGAACGCGGCGGCTTTTGGGGCCGCCAATTTCTTTACACCGACCGCGTGGAACCGGCAGAGCCGCTGCCGCACGAGTCGTTGCGGTTGGTGCAACTTTTATCGGGCTGGCAAATTCCCCCTCCCCAATCGCTCGAAGCTGAAATCCACCCGGACGCCGCGCTGGCGGACGCCGCCGGAAAAATGTTGCCGGATGCCGGTGCCATCGTTTGTCACGTGGCCTCCAGCCAGCCGAAAAAGGAATGGCCGCTGGCGCACTGGGCGGAATTCCACCGGTTCGCCACCAGCGCCGGACACCGGGTGGTGTTCACGACCGCCCGCAGCGAGCGCGAAGCCGCGCTGGCGGCAGCACTGCAAAAGTTGCTGCCGACGGCGGCGTTTTTGCCAATGATTCCGCAACTCTCCCTGTTTCTGGCTGTGTTGGCGCGGGCGAAGGTGTTTGTCTCCGGCGACACCGGGCCGCTGCATTTTGCCGCCGGGCTTGGCGTGCCGACAATTTCATTGTTTGGCCCAACCTCACCGGCCCGGTGGGCGCCGGTGGGCGGAAAGCATCAGGCGCTTACGGGGGGGCGATGCGAATGCTCCGGCAATTTGCTTGCCTGTGCCAGCGCGAGGCATTGCCTGGCACAAATCACGCCGGAACAGGTTTTTTCCGCCTTACAAGGCGCGGTTGGAGCAAGGTTGTAAGTTTCCAATCTCAGGTGCCGGCCAAAGAAAGAGGGCGGGCATGGAAAATATCTCGATGCGGGGCTTGATTCTGAAACGAACGGGCCGGTGCCAAAAAACATCACTCTGCCGGCAGGGAGATGACGAACGTAGATCCTTGCCCGGCCGAACTGTTCACTTCGACGGTTCCCCGGTGTTCCTGGACGACGCGCTGGCAGATGGCCAGTCCGAGCCCGGTGCCGTTTCTTTTCGTGGTGAAAAACGGCTGAAACAGGTGTGTCAGATTTTCCGGCGCGATGCCGGGTCCGCTGTCACGGATGCGGATGTTTAAACTGCGGCCGCCCGGGCTGGAGCGGATTTCTGTGGACACGGTGAGTTCACCGTTCCTGTCAATCGCCTCGACGGCGTTGAGCAGCAGGTTCATGAAGGCCTGCTGCAATTGCGATTCGTCGCCGTTGATCTCGTCGGGCGTGGCCAGATAATCACGCTTGAGCACGATCTTGCGTCCGAGCATCTGGTGCTCCAGCAGGCGCAGCGAATAATCCAGCAAACGATGAATCTGGACATTGGAGCGGGTCGGCGGCTGGGCAATGGAGTGGCGCAACATCTGGGTCACCAGCAGATCAATCCGTTTTAATTCCCGCCGCACCACGGAGGTCATCTCCTGTTCCCCGTCCCTCTCCGCCAGCATTTCGAAGTAAGTGTTGATGGCGACCAGGCCGTTTTTGATTTCGTGAGCGGCGCTGGCGGAGACCAGCCCTAGATTGGCGAGCCGGTCAAGCCGGCGGAGATTCTCCTCCACATGAACGGGGCCGGCGGTCTGATTCGCCGCCGAACCGCCGGTTTTTCGTTCGTGACTTGATGGCATGGATTCATCGGCTCCGCATTGCCCCGGCCGGTTAAGGTCTATTTCACTTCGGTTATTATACTAAACATGTTTTTCATCGCAGCCAGTAAAAACTAAAAATGCCTGCATAACGGACACGAATGATGTGACTTTCCCCGCTTCAACGATTAGCCTGTGGGCGCTGATGAAAACCAAATTTGACAGCATTGAATCCGTCATCACGGACATTCGCCGCGGGCGCATGGTGATTGTCACTGACGACGAAGACCGTGAAAACGAGGGTGATCTTATCATGGCCGCGCAACAGGTCACGCCCGGCACCGTCAATTTCATGGCCAAGCACGGCCGCGGCCTCATCTGTGTGCCGACGACGAGTGAGCGTCTCCAGCAACTTGGCATCGAACGCATGGTGAAGGAAAACCGCGAGGTCTTCCGCACGGATTTTCAGGTGAGCGTGGACGCGGCCAAAGGCATTGGCAGCGGCATTAGCGCCGCCGACCGCGCCAGGACGATCCAGATCATGGCCTCGCCCACCGCCGTGCCCGATGACCTGGTGCAACCTGGGCACGTGTTTCCGTTGCGCGCCAAACCGGGCGGCGTGTTGCAACGTTCCGGCCACACCGAGGCCGCCGTGGACCTGGTCAACCTTGCCGGGATGCGCCCCATTGGCGTGATTTGCGAAATCATGAATGACGACGGCACGATGGCGCGTTTGCCGGCGCTGCTGAAATTCGCCAAAAAGC
Organism: bacterium; assembly: GCA_021781185.1. Lineage (GTDB taxonomy): Bacteria > Verrucomicrobiota > Verrucomicrobiia > Limisphaerales > UBA11358 > UBA11358. Next base: position 1,238 of record JAJXXI010000215.1, on the reverse strand, counting down.
ACAAGCTCAAGATTGCCACAATCGCCAGCCTGATTGAATATCGTCGCACGCGCGAAAAGCTGGTTGAACGCGTTGAGACCGTCAAGATGCCGACGGATTATGGGGACTTTAATCTGACGCTTTATCGGTCCAAAGTGGACGGCCAGCATCACCTCGCCTTGGTGCGGGGCGAGGTGGCCGGGCGGAAAAATGTCCTCGTCCGCGTCCACAGCGAATGTCTCACCGGCGATGTCTTCGGCTCGCGCCGCTGCGATTGCGGACCGCAACTGCATTCCGCGATGCGGCAGGTGGCCGAAGCCGGCTACGGCGTGATTCTTTACATGCGACAGGAAGGCCGCGGCATCGGCCTGGCACCGAAGATCCAAGCCTACAAATTGCAGGAGCAGGGTTACGATACCGTGGAGGCGAATGAAAAGCTCGGCTTCAAGATGGATCTCCGCGAATACGGTCTTGGTGCGCAAATCCTGTGTGATCTCGGCCTGAAAACCATCCGGCTGCTGACGAACAACCCGCGCAAAATCGTCGGTCTCGAAGGCTACGGCTTGAAAATCAGCCAACAGGTGCCCATCAAGATAAAATCCAATCCGCACAACGAGCGGTATCTGAAAACCAAACGCGAGAAGCTCGGACATTTGTTGTGACGCAGTTGGGTTGTTGCCCTGACTTTTCATTTGCCCGGCTCCGTTTTTGACCGATAATCAAAAACATCGTCGGGATCAATTCTCATGGCCAGACTTGTCGTCATCAATCAGTCCCTCGCCGGTTCGGCGCACGAACTGGGTGACCAATGGACCACCATTGGTCGCGCGGATGGCAATGCCATCCAGCTTGTGGAGGGTTCCATTTCCGGTCGTCACTGCGAGGTGCAGGTGCGCGGGGAAAAGCTGGCTGTGCGGGACCTGCTCTCGACGAACGGCACATTTGTTGGCGGCCAGAAAATCACCGAAGCGGTGGTGAAACCCGGCCAGACGCTGCGGTTGGGAGACTTGGAATTGCGCTTTGAGTCGTCCGCACCGGGAACCTTGTCTGGTGCGCCCTTCAACGCCAAAATGCTCATCGCCAGCCTGGCCACGCCCAAACCGGCGACGGTGGCCGAGAAAACGCCCGCCGTCGGCCCGGAACCTGCGGTCGATTCCGGGCGAAAGTTTCATGTGCTCTTTGTGGACGACAGCATGGCGTTCCTCGAATCTTTCGGCGCGTTTTGCATGGAGTTCTCGAACCGGAGCTGGCGGGTGCAT
>JAJXXI010000605.1 GCA_021781185.1 bacterium | reverse complement strand
TGCCACGCAAGCATCTGGTGCGGTGCCCAGCCATAGGGATAATGGCCGGGCTCCAGCTCGGGGCAGGGGCCGCCGCCAGTGTCGTAGTAGCGGCTCAATTCGTAAGGCCCGATTTTCACCATCCATTCTTTGTTTTTTGGCTGCCTTCTGTTCAATGAAAATTCCAGCTCTGACACGGATTGCACGGCTTGACGCAAATTTATTTCCAGCGCTGCCGACTCGTGGTGGCTACATTTATTAAAAGTCATACTGTTACATGTTGACATACTTTTTAATCTAGGTGTAACTTCACGGCATGATTGCATCAGTGAAGCTCGACACCGTGAGGTTCGGCACGAAAGGCCAGGTGGTCATTCCCCGCCGGCTCCGCAAGGAATTTGAGATTGAGGATGGCACGCGCGCCGTGGTGGAAGCCACGCCCGACGGCATTCTGCTCAAGCCCATCACCGCCACCAGCATCCGGCGGCTGCGCGGCATCCTGAAACGCAAACCGGGCGGCAAAATCTTTGCCGAGGAAATGGCGGAACACAAACGCGAGGAAAAGGAATTGGAGGAAGCCAAGTATGTCCGCAGCACCGGTGCTCGATAGCCACGCCCTGCTGGCCCTGTTCCGGGATGAACCGGGCGGCGAAATGGTTGCACGCATTCTGGAACTCGCCGGCCAGTGCAACCAGCCCGCCCACATGACCGAGGTGAACTACGCCGAGGTGCAATACATGATCCGGCGCAAGGATGGCGACGCGGCGTGGGCAACCGTCCTCAACGAGTTGAAGACTGCTCCCATTGAATTTCATCCCGTCACGCGTCGGCTGGCCGATCTGGCTGCGGATTACAAGGCCCGCTTCAAAATGAGCCTGGCCGACGCTTTTGCCGCCGCGCTGGCGAAGGAAAAGAAAACCGAACTCGTCACTGGCGATGCGGAATTCAAGCCGCTCGAAAAGGAAATCAAAATCAGCTGGCTGAAATAATTTCAGCGCGGCAGTGCCGAATATTGCATTGGATCAAGCGAACCGGGAAGGACAAAGAGCTTGGGTTACACCTCTATCCGGTCTCGCCCCAATTCTGCTCCGTCTCGCTCCTCGGAATCGCCGCCCGCTTCTCGGTCAAGCTTCATCTCTTCAGCAGGGTTTTGACATCCTCGCCATCTATTTCGGTCCGCAGGCGCGGCAGGCTTTGCGGGTGATTTTTCTGAATGTAGCTGATGAGCTTCTCGCGGATGTCGCAGCGCAGGTCCCAGGATTTGGAGGAATCCGCCGAGGTGGCGAGCACGCGGATTTGCATGGTTTTCTCCGTGGCGTCGGTCACCTGCAAGTTCCAGAATCGTTTGTCCCAGAGCGGATTTGGTTCGATGATTTCCTTGAGCACCTTGCGGATTTCTTCCAGTGGCAGTGTGTAGTCGGTCCACAAGAATATGGAGCCGAGCAGGTCGGCAGAAGTTCGGGTCCAGTTCTGAAACGGCTTTTCAATGAAGTAACTGAGCGGCACGACCAGCCGGCGTTCGTCCCAGGTGCGGATGACGACATAGGTCAGGGAAATTTCCTCGATCCGGCCCCATTCGCCCTCGACGATGACGACGTCGTCCAGGCGGATCGGCTGGGTCATGGCGATTTGAAAGCCGGCGAATAAATTGGAAATGGTTTTCTGCGCGGCAAAGCCGATGACGATGCCGAGGACGCCCGCCGAAGCCAGAATGCTGGTGCCAAACTGCCGCACTTCTCGGAACAGCATCAAGACCGACGCGACGGTGAAGAGGCCGATGACGGCGTAAACCACCTTGCTGATGACATGGACCTGCGTATAAACCTTGCGCGCCTGCAGGTTATCGGCGGCTTTGATGTCGAATTCGATCAGCACGGCTTTTTCGCCGAGGTTCACCGCTTGGGACAGAATGATGGCCACCGTCACGATCAGCAGGATGCTGGTGCCTTTGCCGATGATGCCGGCGTATTCCGGCGGCAGGCCGAGGATCGGGAGGGCAAAGATGATGCCGACCACCGGCACGATGATGCGCAGGCTTTTGCCGACCAGCGGCACGAGCAGGTCGTCAATCTTGTTCTCTGTGCGCGAAGCCCAGATTCCCAGTTGCGCCTCCAGAACGCGCGTAAACCGGTAAAACAACCAGAACATCACCGCAAACACGCCGAGATCGAAGACCTTGTCGAACAGCGCCTGGACTAAATCCAATTCCGTGTCCGCCGGCAGCTTTAACAGCAATGGCGTGGCGGCCAGATAGAGGCCGTAGATCCAGATCAACGCATAGAGCGGCTTGCCCAAAGCGCCGAAAATGTGATGGTGTAATTCCTTGCTGGCGGTGGCGGCGGCCTGCCGGGTTTTATGCCGGAGAAACGCGGCGGCGAGGCCGTTCACCAGCAGAACGAGCAGCGCCAGACACAGCACCGCAGCCAGATCGGCCCAAGTTACGCTGCCGAATGCGGGGTGGTTGATGGCGGGGCCGAACAGCGACTCGATGCCGTGGGCCAGCAGTGAATTCAAACCGGTGAAAAATTGATTTAAATAATCTTTTTCAGTCATGTTCCAGGCGTGAATGATGTGATCAAGCGGGCGGCAGCGGGTTGGCGAGGACGGCAGTCGACACCGGTCCGCGCGGTGGCAGCGATTCTGTGGTCAGATAAATGATCGCTTGCAATGGTGCGCGGACGTGATGCGAGACGCGGCGCAGTTCCTGTCCCAGCTCCTCCACGACCTGGTTGAGCAAATACGCCAGCAGCATCGTGCGCAGTTGATCCTCATCGTCCGGCAAAATACCCGATTTCTCCAGCCCCTGGCAGTAGGCTTTTAGAAAAGCGCCGCTCACGGCCAGGTTCCAGTGCCGGACCCACGGCTCGAATTTCGGCAGGTTTTCCCGGGCGATGACGCCGAGATCCATTTGCTGCTCCAGGCCGGCATACGCCGCGTGATGGAACGAGCGCATCATCCGCGCCACGTCGTGCAACGGCGAACGCTTGAGGCGCCGCTCGCTGATCGGCAACGTCACGTCGCCCTCAAAATCAAGCACCACAAAATCCCGGCCGGTCCACAGCAACTGGCCAATATGAAAATCGCCGTGAATGCGGATGCGCCGGGCGGTGAAGTTTTTCTCGATCAACTGCCGGTAAAGCTGGAGGATGACCGGTTCCAGTTCCACGACCTGATGCGCGACCGGCGCGAGTTCCGCCGGCAGGAGTTTGAATTGTTTGCGCAGCAGGCGCAGGTTTTGCATCGCCAGTGAACGCATGGACTGAAACACGCCCCGCAGGTAATGGGGCGTCATGGGCTCCGTGGCAAATTCCCCACCGGCTTCGCCGGCAGACAGGGCGAGATGCAGTTCCGCCGTGCGCGCGCCGAGCAGGCGCGCGGATTCGAGATACGTGCCGACAAATTCCATGACCTCGGCGGGCAACTGGCGTTGCAACAAGTTGAGCGGATGCATTGCCGGCACGACGGGCGGACCGTGGCCTTGGGCGGCGGTGGCGGAAACGCGGTCGTAATAGCGGCTGATGGCGTCTAGCGTGAACCTCCAGCCGTTTTTGGCGTGGGCCACGTAGGCTTTGGCCACCGCCAGCGTCATCAGTCCGTCGGTGGCGGCGCGATATTCCAAGGCACCCAGCAGCGCGGGACTGTGGGGGAAATGATTTTCCGTGAGAAAGCGGCTGATTTCCAGTTCCGGATTCAACCCCAGACCGACCCGGCGGAAAAATTTGAGGACGATCTTGTCGCCGAAAGTCACCGTCGCATTGCCGTCCGGCGTGTTGTGCAGCACCGGTTCCGGCAGCGGCGAGC
>JAJXXI010000536.1 GCA_021781185.1 bacterium | reverse complement strand
TTGTCCTCGGCGCTCATCACGATGAGCCGGCCGGTGCGCGGGTCGAGCCGCCACGCGATTTCGCAGACGTTGGTGCCGACGACATTTTTCGTGTCGGGCAACGCTTTGCCTTCCAGCAGCCGCACGAACGGCTCGCTCGCATAAGCGGCTTGATACGCCGCAGAAATCTTTCCCGCCAGCAATGCCATTTCTTCCGCCGTGGAAAAATGCTTCTCCGGCACGAGGTAAAGCGTGGTCAATATGCCGCGGTTCACCGGAATCAGATGCGGCGTGAACTGGATCGTCACCTGGGTGCCGGCGGCGAAGGAAAGCTGTTCCTCGATCTCGGACAAATGCCGGTGTTTCGGCACGCCGTAGGGGCGGACGCTTTCGTTGCATTCGCAGAAGAGATAGTCAATCTCCGCCTTGCGGCCTGCGCCGCTGACGCCGCTCATGGAATCGGCAATGATGCCGGCGGACTTGATGAGCCCGGCCTTCAGCAGCGGAATCACCGGCAGCAAAATGCTCGTCGGGTAACAGCCGGGCGAGGCAATGAGCGAAGATTTCTTGATCTCGTCGCGATAGACTTCAGGCAGGCCGTAAACGGATTTTTTCAGCAGATCCGGTGCAGGATGGTCGTGCGCGTAGAATTCCTTGTAAATGTCCGCGCTCTTGAGCCGGAAGTCGGCGCTCAAATCAATGACGGTGCAGCCGGCGGCGAGCAGCGGGATGGCGAATTCCGCGGCGACGCCGTGCGGCAGCGCGAGAAAAACCACGTCCGCCTGCTTGGCGAGCAGTTCGGCATTCGGCTCCACGAAGCGGAGCGTCTTGGATTTCGGATGGCTGGCGAACTTGGGGAAAACCTGGGCGAGCGTCTGCCCGGCATTCTGGCGCGAGGTGACGGCGACGAGTTCCGCGTGCGGATGGCTGAGGAGCAACTGCACCAAGACTTCGCCGGAGTAACCGGACGCGCCGACGATGGCGACTTTTTTCGTTTTCATTTTTAAAAACTTAACCGCGAACCACGCGAACCACACGAAAAATTCTGCTGGCACGGATTTCACAGATGTTCACGGATTCCATTCGGGCTAATTCGTCAAATCCAGGTCCGGCACCCCAACAAAAAACCCGCCAGCAAAAGCCAGCGGGTTGGGAAACTTTCCGATCCGATCAACGCTTCGAGAACTGGAAGCGTTTGCGGGCGCCGGGCTGGCCGTATTTCTTGCGCTCGCGGGCACGCGGGTCGCGCGTGAGGAAACCCTCCGCCTTCAGCGCGGGGCGCAGGTTGGCGTCGAATTTGAGCAGGGCGCGGGAAATGCCATGCCGCGTGGCCCCGGCCTGGCCGTTCGGGCCGCCGCCGGTGACGTTCACCCGGACATCGAGCTTGTCCGCCGTGCCGGTGACCGTCAGCGGCTGCGAAACGGTGGCACGCTGGGTGTCCAGCGGGAAATAGGATTCAAACGGGCGGCGGTTGACGGTGATTTTACCGCTGCCGGGTGCCAGACGGACACGCGCAATGGCGGTTTTACGACGACCGGTGCCGAGGAATTCGTTGGTGGTTTTGGCCATAACAAAAATAATGATTATTTAGCGGGGGCGAGCACGGCGGGCGTCTGCGCTTCGTGGTTGTGCTTCGGTCCCTTGAACACTTTCAGCTTGGTCAGGAGCTGGCGACCAAGGCGGTTCTTGGGAATCATGCCTTTGACGGCGTGTTCAATCAGAAATTCGGGATTCTTGGCGCGAACCTGCTCGACAGTGCGGTATTTTTCGCCGCCCTTCCACCCAGAATAGCTCATGTATTCCTTGGCGGTTTCCTTTTTGCCGGTGACCTTTACTTTTTCCGCGTTGACGACGATGACAAAATCGCCGGCGTCGAGGTGCGCGGTATAGACGGGCTTGTTCTTGCCGCGCAGAATATCGGCAACCTGCACAGCCAGACGTCCAAGCACGGCGCCATCGGCGTCAATCACGTGCCACTTGCGCTGGTCCAAATTTACTTTCGGCAAATGCGTTTTCATCTCAAAATTCCAATAAAGGGACGCGAAAATTATCAAACTGACAGTTGAAGTCAATAAGCGATTTCAACTTAATTGGTCGTTTTCAGCCGGATGGAATTGGGCTTTACAGACGCAGACCGATGGGCGAATGATGTTTCTCGTGAAGCGAATCAGTTTTCTGGGGGCGATCACGTTTCTGCTCTGGCTGCCGCTGGCGGCCGTGGCCCAGACCGCCATTGCCAAACCGGCCGACCCGAACCTCGCCGCCAAAAAAGTGTGCGAGACGGTTTCCCTGATCACCGGCGTGGCGATTTCACCGCTGATGGGCGTCAGCGCCGTCGGTGCGTATGACTATTTCCAAGCCAAATCGCCGGAGGAAAAGGCCGGGCTGCCGTGGTTTGCCCAACCGATTTTTTGGATTCCCGCCATGTTGCTGGTCGGCGCGTGTTTTTTGAAGGACACCGCCGGCATCGCCCTTCCCACCGTGCTGAAAAAGCCTTTCGATGTGGCCGAAACCTGTGAGCACAAAATCTCCGGCTTGGTGGCCACCGGTGCGTTTGTGCCAATCATTGTCAACATGATGCACGCGGTCAATGCCACCACCGGGCCAGGCGCAACCATGAGCTCCCTGGGTTTTGCCGCCGTCAGCATGCCGAACTGGCTTTACGACATTTTAATGACACCCGTCGCCATGGCGGCATTCTTCGTCGTGTTCCTTGCGTCCAACGCCATTAATATCTTGATCCTGATCAGCCCATTCTCGACCGTGGACGCGGCGCTCAAGGGCTTCCGCACCACCATCCTCGCCAGCGTTGTCGGCACTTCCTTCGTCAATCCCTGGATCGGCGCGGCGTGGGCGCTCATCATCATCCTGTTTTCCTGGCTCATCGCGGGCTGGTCGTTCCGCCTTTCGCACTTTGGTCTGTCGTTCATCTGGGACTTCATCACCGGCCGCCGAAACCGTTTCCACCCCGACCCGAAGGAGAACAAATTGTTTCTCGGCCGCAAAATCGAGAAAGTTCCAACCCGGACCTGCGGCAAACTGTCGCAAAATGAAAAGGGCGAACTCATCTTCAACTATCGTCCCTGGCTGGTCCTGCCGCTGCGCACCCTCACCCTGCCCGCCGGAAACTATGAAGCCGGACGCGGACTGTTCTATTCTGAAATCATGCGTCTGGAAGGTGAATCGCTAAAAACGGTCATCCTGCTGCCGCCGCGCTATCGCGGTCATGAGGAAGAAGTCGCAAAAATTTATCATCTGGCCGGCACGCGTGATGTGGGCATCCGCGCCGCGTGGGCATGGTTTAAGAGTTTGTTTGGCGGGAAGCGCGCGGCCGCCTGAGCCGCCGCCGGCAGCATCGTTTGGATTGATTCAGCGGGAAGTTTTTTCGATTCACGCCGTTGCCGGGGCTGCTGGCAGACTGGCGGCGTGAATGACGAATGGTCAAAACCCCGCCGGTCTGATCCGGGCGGAGCATCAGAAAGAATCCGGTCATGGAATTGCTGGTAATCCTCATACTCGGCGTGCCGCTTGCACTCACGGTGTGGCTGGTGATCCGCGCCATCTCCGCCCGCGACCGCATTGAGGAACTCACCCGGCGCGTGGACGGCTTGCAGCAGGAAATTTCGCTGCTGAAAACTTCGCGGACGCCCCCGAAATCCTCCCGCAAAGCCGGCGAAATATTCGCGCCGGCGACACCACCTCCAGTCAACCGCGAAGTCACCCAAGGGCTTCGCCCGTCAAACACCACCCGGGAATCAGTTTTCCCGATTCCACCCATCGTCCCGCCGCCGCCAATCATCCC
>JAJXXI010000613.1 GCA_021781185.1 bacterium | reverse complement strand
GCCAGCGACGGAATGCTCTACGGGACGACTTATGCCGGCGGTGCGTATGGCTTCGGCATGGTGTTTAAGATTGGTCCGTTTGGAAGCGATTATACGATCATTCACAGCTTTACCAACAACCTCGACGGCGCACGTCCGTATGCGGCTTTGATGCAAGGAAACGACGGCGCGCTCTATGGAACAACCTATGTCGGTGGCGCAAATAATTATGGTGCCGCGTTCAGAATAAATCTAGACGGCGGCGGCTTTCAAATTTTGCATACCTTCACCAATTCTCCTGATGGGGCAAATCCCGTGGGCAGATTGCTGCAAGCCAGCGATGGCATGATCTACGGGACTACGGAAGCAGGTGGTGATGGCGTGAGCCCATTGGGAACGGTGTTTAAAATGAGCACGAACGGCAGCGATTACGCCGTGCTGCACTCATTTAACTTCGGCGGATCCGATGGTATTCTTCCCGAGGCGGGGTTGATCCAGGGCAGCGACGGAGCGCTCTATGGAACCGCCGCCAATGCCCGCATTTCAGGTGGAGGTAGCAGTGGGTTTGGCACGATATTCATGATCAATACCAACGGTGGCGGCTTCACTGTGTTACATTCATTTACCGGCAATCTAGATGGCTCGATCCCTTTCGGCGAATTGGCTCAAGGCGTTGGCAATGTGCTCTACGGGACGACTTATAGCGGTGGCACAATGGACCACGGAACGGTGTTTAAGATCAATCCCGACGGCGGCGGTTACAATGTTTTGGTTAATTTCGGGCTCGCGGACGGCGCTTCTCCTTATTCAGGGCTGGTGCAAGGTCCATCTTCGGATACGAATGGCGTGTTGTATGGAACAACATTCACCGGCGGCGCGCAAAATACCAGCGGCGGCACCGTCTTCGCATTGATCGTCAATCCGGCGCTCTCCATCACGCCGGTCACCAGCCAGACCGCGAGCAACCAGACCGCCATTTTTTGGCCCGCGTGGGCGTTGAATTACACCCTGCAAAGCAGCACGAACCTGACTTCCACCAACTGGGTCAACGTCACCACCGGCGTGCCCGTCACGGGTGTGCAAGTCACCAGCACCAATTCGTCCGTTTTCTATCGGCTGGTCGCGCCGTGACGGAAGCTCTTGGAAAATCAGTCTGATTGTGCTTTCAGCGCAAGGCAGTTCCAACGTTGTCACGGCTTGGTCGCCAGCACCAATGGAGAAACGGCGGAGACTTCCATCTGGCGCGGGTTGCGGAAACCGGCTTCGTGGAGCCAGCCGCTCATTTCCTTGAAGCTAAAAGTATCGCCGGCCTCCGTGTTGACGAGCATGACCGAGGCCGCGATCGCGATGAGTCGTGCGCTGGCGGTGGAAAACCGGTTGCCCGAACCGGGGTCGCTGGAAGATTCGGCGATGCCGCCGCTGGTCGCCGCGTGGGGCACGTCCGCCACGGTTCTTCGCGATTTTGTGAATCAACCGGCGACCGACGGCGCGGCATTGATGCACGCATTGGACGGCCTGACGACCAGTTCAGCGTTTTGATCTGAACCCCAAATCATTTGATGCACATTATCTCCAACGAACAACGCTGGCGCACTGGCGGACGCTGTGCGGACTACCCGACGGCATGATGAACCGGTTGTCCAACCGGTTTGTTCGCTATCAATCTAACCCGGCGGCGGTGGGTTGGGCGGCAAGGGGTCTGGGAAGCGCTCTATAAAAGTCAGCGGCTCTGGCGCAAGAATCCCGAACACCTGACCGAACCGGAACAGGCGCGGCTGGCGGGCATCAAAAACAAGCAGCTCACCACGGCCAAGGCGTATCAGATGCGGCTGGTATTGCAGAACATTTATCGGTCGCCGGAGGCGGGCGCGGCGCGGCGGCGCTTCCAAGTCTGGTGCCGGTGGGTGCGCTGGGTGGCACGGTTCCACAAAGCCAGCCTCTTTGCCTCAATGGTGAAGCTGGCGCAAATGATCGAGCGCCATCTGGCCGGCATCCTGGCACACTGGAAGTGGGGCGTGACCAATGCGTTCATGGAAGGCTTAAACAGTGTCTTCAGCGCCACCAAACGCAAAGCCCGCAGCTACCGTTCCACCACCCATCTCATCGCCATGCTTTTCTTCACGGCGGGCAAACTTCGCCTGCCTCAGTTCTAACTCCACCGAAAACAGCGGGGAACCTCCAGCTTCAGTTTATTTGCTTTTGAACGTGACGGTTATGTTGTATTGAAATTCCGGAATACAAGCATAAGCAAGGAATGAAACGAGTCAGTTCAATTTTGGTGGTGGACGATGACGACCAACTTCGTCAGTTGTTTTCCACCTGCCTGCGGGGAAACGGCTATGAAGTGCTGGAGGCCACCACTGGCCACCAGGGGCTCCAACTGGCGCAGACGCGTTTTCCGGATCTGGTTCTCCTCGACGTGCGGCTGCCCGACATGAGCGGCGTGGAAGTCTGCCGGCAAATCAAAAGCGATCCCGCGATGAAGGATGTTTTCGTCGCCCTTTGCTCCGGCGAGGCCACGAGCGATGAAAGCAAGGTGAACGGATTCCAAACCGGCGCGGATGAGTATCTCGTCAAACCGTTTGGGGTGCAGGAACTGCTGGCCCGGGTGCAGACCTTGGTGCGCCTACGCAACACCACCGCCGCGCTGAGAACCAGCGAGGAACATCATCGTCGTCTGATTGACATTCTGCCGGATGCGGTTTGCTTGATTCATCCCAAAGGCCGGCTGTTGGCGGTCAATTCGCAGGCCGTGGCCATGCTGGGTTATGCCAATACCGGCGAACTGCTCCACAAAACGATCTTTGACCTCACACCGGTTGAGCAGCATGAACGCATCAAAAATGATTTTAATATCGCACTGAGGGCCGGCATCATCCGGAACCTGGAATATACCTTGGTGAAAAAAAACGGGATTCACTTCCAGGTGGAATTGAGCGCCACCGTCTCACTCGGGATCAACAGCCAGCCCGCCGGGCTGTTGAGTGTGGTGCGCGACATCACTGAGCGCAAACAAGCACAGGAGGCTCTTCAGGCCAGTGATGCCCGGTTTCGCCAGCTCGCCGACCACATCCGGGAAGTCTTCTGGATGAGCAATGCGGACAAGAGCAAAATCATTTACGTCAGCCCGGCTTACGAGGAGATTTGGGGACAGTCCTGCCCCAGCCTATACACCTCGCCGCAAAACTGGTTCGAAGCCATTCATCCCGAGGATCGTCAGCGCGTGCTGGAAAATACCCGCACCAAGCAGGTTGCCGGCGAGTATGACGAAATCTTCCGCATCATTCGTCCCGACGGTTCGATTCGCTGGGTGCAAGACCGCGCTTTCCCCATTCGTGACGATTCCGGCGACATTTACCGGATTGTGGGTATCGCGGACGACATCACCAAGCGCAAACAAGCCTGGGACGCCTTGGGGGAGAGCGAAGCCCGCAAACGCGCCATCATGCAGGCGGCTTTGGACGGCATCATCACGATTGATCACGAGGGCCGCATGATTGAATTGAATTCGGCGGCGGAAAAGATTTTCGGTCACAGCCAGTCAGCGCTCGTTGGTGAAAACGTGATGGAAGTGATTCCGGCCTCCTTCAAATCATGGTTCCAGACCGGTCTGACCCATTGTTTCGTGGGTGAAAAAGGTCCCATTCTGGGCAGCCGGATAGAAATGCCCGCCATGCGTGCCGACGGCAGCCGGTTTTCCGCCGAATTTACCATCACCCGGATCAGGTTGGCGGGGCCGCCGATGTTCACGCTGTATATTCGCGACATCACCCAGCGCAAGCATGCCGAAGCGGAATTGCGTTCGTTGCCGCAACGCATCATCAAAGC
>JAJXXI010000321.1 GCA_021781185.1 bacterium | reverse complement strand
CCGTTTCGCTTTTGCGCTTGTTGCGCTCCAACCATGATTTCTTGGCCATAACTAAAATTATTTTTCGGAAAACGGAAATCCCATCAGTTTGAGCAAATCAAAGGCAAGCGGGTCCTTGCCCGCAGTCGTGACAATGGTGATATCCATGCCTTGCGTGCGCTTGATCTTTTCCAGTTCGATTTCCGGAAAAATGGTCTGGTCCGGCACGCCAAACGTGTAGTTGCCACGGCCGTCAAACTTACGGGGCGACAAGCCACGAAAGTCACGGATGCGGGGCAGCGCCGTGGCAACCAAGCGGTCGAAAAATTCAAACATCGTGTCGCCCCGAAGGGTTACGCGGCAGCCAATCGCCTGATTTTTGCGCAGCTTGAAATTGGCGACGTCCTTCTTGGAGCGGCTGATTACCGGCTTGCGACCGGTGAGCTGAACCAAATCCTTGGATGCGTCTTCAAGAGCGCCCTTTTCCAGCGAAGCATTGATGCCCATGTTGACAACAATCTTCACGAACTTCGGAATCTGGTGAATGTTGACAAAGTTGTGCTTGGCCTTCAGGGCCGGCACCACCTCGTCGGTATATTTTTTGTAAAGTCTGGCTTTCATTTTGTTCTCTCACGGGATTTGCCGTGAAAATCAGGCGGTCGCCGCCTCCGCTTTCTTCACATTCGATATGTGGATCGAACCTTCGCGTTCGATGATGGCACCATTCGGATTGTCCTGGCTTTTGCGCGTGTGCTTCTTGATCATCTGCAAACCTTCCACAATGACACGCTGCTTCTTGGTGAGCACGGCAATGATCTTGCCGCTCTTGCCTTTTTCCTTGCCGGCAATGACGACAACTTGGTCGCCCTTTTTAACATGAAATTTTGACATAACCTTCAAATGACTTCGGGTGCCAGCGAGATGATTTTCATGAACTTCTTGTCCCGCAGCTCGCGGGCCACGGGGCCGAAAATGCGCGTTCCCTTCGGGTTCAATTCCTTGTCAATAATGACGCAGGCATTGCGGTCAAACCGCAAAACCGACCCGTCCGGGCGGTTGATGATGTGACGGGTGCGCACCACTACGGCGTCATGCACTTCGCCTTTTTTCACCGAGCCATCCGGCGCGGCTTCCTTGATGTGAACCTTGATAATGTCGCCGATGCCGGCATACCTCTGATTGCGGCCCAACACACCAATATTCCAAGCCACTCTGGCTCCGGTGTTGTCCGCCACATCCAAACTGGATCGAACTTGCAACATAAATTTTAATCAGGCTGCCACTGCGGTTTCCACGGCGCGCTCAACGACTTTGATGAGCGTCCAGCGCTTGAGCTTGGACAACGGGCGTGACTCCTCGATGCAGACCATGTCCCCTACCTTGGCCTCGGCCTTCTCATCATGCGCGTAAAACTTCTTGTAGGAGGTCACGATCTTCTTGAACTGCGGATGCGGGAAACGTCGTTCCACGCGCACCACAATGGTCTTGGTCATCTTGTTGGAGACAACCTCGCCGACGCGCTGTTTGCGCTTGCCGGTCTTTGCCACATTATTCGTTGCTTCAGCCATACAAAATTATTTGGACGCCTTGTTGCGCAAGGCCGAGATTTGCGTTTCGACGCGGGCAATGTCCTTGCGCAGCGTCCGCAGGCGCGCGGGTTTTTCCAACTGCGCACTCGCCTGCTGCAGGCGCAGATTGAACATTTCATGCCGGAGGTCACGGCTCTTGGCCGCCAACTCCACCAGCGTCATGTCTTTAATTTCAGCAAATTTCATGGCTCAGCGCGCGTGTTGATGACGCGAAATAAACTTGGTTTTAATCGGCAGCTTGGTGGCCGCCAGGCGCATGGATTCGCGCGCCTCCACTTCCGTGACCCCGTCCACTTCAAACAAAATATTGGCAGGACGAACCACCGCCACCCAGCCTTCGAGCGGGGCCTTACCCTTGCCCATTCGCGTTTCGAGCGGTTTTTTGGTGTATGACTTTTGCGGAAACACACGGATCCACATCTTGCCTTTGCGCTTCATGTTGCGCGTGATCGCGACGCGGCAGGCTTCCAACTGCTTGCCATCCATCCAGCAGCGCTCCAGCGCCATCAATCCGTATTCACCGAAGGCGACGGTGTTGCCGCTCATCGCCAGTCCCGTGCGACTGCCACGATGCATCTTGCGAAATTTTACTTTTTCCGGCTGCATTGCCATAACAAAAGTCCTTCTCTAAAAATTAACCGGCGACCGGTGCCGCTTCGGGTTTGTTTTCCGCCTTCTTTTGCGGCTTGTTGTCACCTTTGCAAATCCAGCACTTGATGCCGAGCTTGCCGTAAACGGTCCGCGCTTCCGCAAAACCGTAGTCTATGTTCGCGCGCAGCGTGTGCAGCGGCACCCGGCCCCAGTGATACATTTCCACGCGGGCCAGTTCGGCACCGCCAAGGCGCCCGCCAGCGCGAATCTTGATGCCCTCGGCACCGAAGTCCTTCGCAGTTTGCAACGCCTTTTTCATCGCCCGACGGAAAGAGACCCGGCGCTCAAGCTGCAACGCGATGCTTTCCGCAACCAGTTGCGCGTCGAGCTCAGGCTGCTTTACCTCGACGATGTCCACGTAAACCTCTTTGCCAGTCTTGCGGCTCAACTCTTCCTTGAGCTTGTCAATTTCCGAGCCCTTGCGGCCGATCACCACGCCAGGGCGGGCGGTCAAGATCGTCACACGGCAACGATTGGTCGCACGTTCGATCAAAATTCGCGGCACGGAGGCCGATTCCAGTTTCTTCTTGAGCAGATCGCGGATTTCGCGGTCCTCGTTGAGCAGCTTGCCGAAATCTTTTTTGTCGGCATACCACTTTGAGCGCCAGTCTTTATTGACCGCAACGCGCAAACCGATTGGATTGGTCTTTTGGCCCATATTATTCGTCGGACAAAGTAATTTTCACGTGGCAACGGCGCTTGAGAATTGGGCCGGCGGAACCGCGGGCCTTGGGTTGGAAACGCTTGATCGTCGTCGCCGTTCCCGCCACCGCTTCCTTGATGCGCAGGGTTTCGGGGCGAAGTTTGTTGTTGTTTTCCGCGTTGGCAATCGCTGACTTCAGCGTCTTGGCCACCACCCGGGCACCCTTGCGGGGCACGACGGCCAGAACCGCCTGCGCCTGCAGCGCCGGCATCCCCTGAATTTGCCGGACAACCTCGCGCATTTTCTGCGCGGACATCGGGATGTTTTTTTGAATTGCGAAAACTTCCATAAACTATTTGGCCTCCGCCTTGGCAGTGTGAGCGCCGTGTTTCTTGAAGGTGCGGGTCAGCGAAAACTCGCCCAACTTGTGACCCACCATGTTTTCAGTGACAAACACCGGATTGAACACCTTGCCATTGTGAACCGTAAACGTCAGGCCGACAAACTCGGGCGTGATCGTCGAACGACGCGACCAGGTTTTGATCGGCGTCTTCTGATTGGTGCTCTTCGCCTTCTGGATTTTTTCCAGAAGGTGCAATTCTACAAACGGGCCTTTTTTAATCGAGCGTCCCATAAAAGTTTAGTTGGTCTTGATCGGCAAACCGTTGCGGCGAACCACAATGAAACGATTGGATTGTTTAAATTTGGCGCGAGTTTTCCCGCCTTTGGCAACCTTGCCCCACGGCGAAACCAACTGCTGCCAGCCACCACCACCCTTGGATTTACCCTGACCGCCGCCGTTCGGATGATCCACCGGGTTGCGCGCCACACCACGGGTGATACCGCGATGGCCACGATGCCGGGTGCGGCCCGCCTTGCCCAAAATCACGTTTTCATGCTCGGTATTGCCCACCTGGCCAATCGTCGCATAGCACTCTTCATTCACCTTGCGAA
>JAJXXI010000143.1 GCA_021781185.1 bacterium | reverse complement strand
CAAACCGTCGTTGCCCAGCGTGCCGCCGACGATTTGCTTCACCTTGCCTTCATGCAGGTCAATGCACGGACGAAACATGTTCTCAGGCTAGATTCGCGCGTCCAAAATGCACACTAAAAAATCGGCACCGTGAACGGCGGCGGAACGATGATGAAGTCACACGCCGGCCAATTTTTTGCGAAATTCCGCGCAGGCATCGGCAATGTCCACCGCGTTGAGAATGGCAGAGACAACACAAATGCGCCGCGCGCCCGCCACCAGCACGTCATCCAAGGTCTGAAGATTGATCCCACCTATGGCAAACCACGGAACGGTCACCTGCGCCGCCGCCCACCGGACGTAGTCAAGCGTCACCGGCTGGGCGGTCGGTTTGGTGCCGGTGGCGTAAATCGGTCCGATGGCAATGTAATCCGCCCCGGCTTCGAGCGCGCGTTGCGCCTGCGCGGGAGCGTGAGTGGACAAACCAATCAGGGTCCTGACTCGGGCGTCTTGGATTTGGGAAACATGGGTGTGGCCGGCGTCGAAAAAATCTTCCTGCCCCAAATGGCAGATGTCAGCCCCGACTTCACGCGCGATGTCCAAATGATCATTGATGACAAAGCCGGCGTTCGCGCGGCGTGTGACGGCGAGAATTTTTTCCGCCATGCGCCGGATGTCATCTGGCGGAGAATTTTTGGCACGGAGCTGAATCAAGTCGCTGCCGCCATCGCAGAGTTGTTGTGCGACCAGTTCCGGCGCGAGGCCATGCAAATAGGCCGTGTCCACGAACGTGTAAAGTTGGCAATCCGCGAGCGGTTTCACAAAGACAGTTTAATCAAACAAACGGGAGAAAACAGAGGAAACAAAGACGGCAAGTGGATTTCCGCCATCAAAATTGCCGGGCCGATTCGAGTCGCGGCTCCGTGAACCCTGTGTGCTTCTGTTCGGGAAAAAATCAACGCGTCCGCTCAAACGCCAGCCGCCAGAACCAGTCACTGCGGGAGGCGAGCGCAACGAGCGAAGCCTGAAGCGAAGGGCTGAGCATGCCGCGCTGAAGCCAACTGGCCCACGCGAGACGGCGGGCAAATGCCGCGTCACAATCGCGGGCAATTTTCCGGCGCGCTTCGCTCCATGAATTTTCGCCCCGGCTCCACGCGCTGAGCGGCGCGACGGCGAGTTCCGCCGACTCGAAGGCCATGGACATGCCATTGCCCGTGACGGGTGGAATCATGGTGACGGCGTCGCCGACGCAGATTTCAGCGCGGCCGACGGCGCGTTGCGGTCGCAAGGAAATGCCGGCGACGGCGCAGAAAGAATCTTCAGAAAACTCAGCCTCCGCAAGCCGCTGGCGCAGCGGCGAACCAGGCTGGCCGCGCAATAAATCCCGCGCATCCTGGCCGGACAGATTTTCTCCGGCACGCCGCCGGAAAATGCCGCAGACATTCACTTCACCTCCGCTGATGCGGCACAGGCCGACGTAGCCTCGCGGCGAAACATGCATCTCCAGATCGGCGGCGAGCGGCACGTTCCGCACATGAATTTTCAGACCAAACCAACGTTCACTTCGCGACTCCGACTGGGCCCGGCGACCGGCGGCGCAAATGATTCCTTCGCCAATCGTTTCCCCGCGCCAGCGCTGGCCGGAAATCAATTTGCCACTCCGCCGCTGAAACTCCGCCGCCAACGCCGCGTCCAGCGAGAAGCGCGAAAGGCAGATCGCCAACTCCGGCAGCGGGCGAGGCAAAGTGGAACGTGTCGCGGTAAAAAAGGCGGCTGTGCGGGCCGGAATTGCCCCGGCGCTTTCCAGCAGCCTGTCCAAGCCGAGGCGCGTCAACGATTCCTGACCGCGCCCGCTGATGAATTCGCCGCAGACGCGGTGGCGCGGATAATGGCCCGCCTCGTGAATCGTGACCGGCACATCGCGTTGACGCAACCCGATGCCCAGCGTCAACCCCGCAAGACCGCCGCCGATGATGGTGATGGGTTTTGCGCTGGTCATCATTCAGTGATTCTCCGGGCGGTGAAGAGATGGCTGAACGGCCCGGCGGATTGCTCGGTCAGATGCCAGTTGGTTTTGTCCGGCCAGAGCGACGATAGTTCGCGGCCGGCAAAACCGGCGCGCACGCTGACCACAGCGTCGTGGCGGGTGACGCCGTTGCAACCAATCGCCCACAACAGCCGGCTGCAAAGGAGCGGCCACGCCGCCCGCCGCGGCTCGATGGCAACGAACAAACTAGCGCGCCGGGCAATTACCGAAAACAAATCAACGAGCAACGCCGCTTCAAAATGATGCAGAAAAAGATTGGCGATCACCGTTTCGCCCCGCCCGGGCATCCAGTCGAAAACATCGCGCACAACCACGCGGGCGGACCAGCCAAGCCGGCTGAAGACCGTGACGGTTTCGGGGGTGACCGTGTTTTGACGGTCCAGCAGAACAGCGGTGCGACCGGTGCCAGCCGGCGGCAATTTCTTTGCGACAGCCAGCAGGAAATGCCCATCGCCAGCGCCAATTTCGGTGACGGACGACGTGCCGGGTCCGTTGAGATTTGCGGACAATGCCTGCGCCATGATCGCGGCGTTGCCCATCCACGCGTTGACGCGGCGCAAATCCCGGCGGGAGTGCCTGGCCCGCGGATCGGCGGGCGGCAGCGTGTCGAGCAGTTCAGACTGAACGGTGCGTTTCATGTTTTCGGCTCGCGGGGACGCTCGCCCCACCAAATTATTTCACTTCCAGCAATGCGCCGTGACAACTGAAACCGGCGCCAAACGCGGACATCCACCAGAGGCCGTCCGGCACACTGTCGTGCAGTGCCCGTTCGAGGACGAAATAGACGGTTGGACTGCTGATGTTGCCAAATTCCCGCAGCACGGCGGAGCTGTGACGGACATCGTCCCCGCTTAATTGCAGCTTGTCGCGCAGGGCGAGGATCACATCACGCCCGCCGGTGTGCAAAATCCAACCCTTGACCTGACCGCGCGTCACCCCCGCTTGCACCAACGATTCCTCAAACAATTTTCCCGCCATCACACTGGCAACCTGCGGCACCTGCGGGAGCAAAATATTCCGCAGCATTCCGTCCTGATGACGAAAGCGGAGCGTGTCGCGCTCGGCGGGCACGAGACGCGAAGCGGAAAATTTCCATTCAACGCGACGGTGACCGGGCAGCGATTGATTCGACAGAACTGCGGCCCCCGCGCCGTCGCCAAACAAACACGCGCTGATCAGCACCCCGGGATCATCATCAATAAAAAATGCCGCGCTGCACACCTCCACGCAGACGGACAGCACCTTTTTCGCGCGGCCGGCGGCAAGAATGGCTTCGGCATTGCGCAAGTTCGGCAGCGCCGCGCCGCAGCCCTGGCCGACCAGGTCGAGGGCGAAAACGTCAGATCGCAGACCGAGCTGTTCGCTGACGTAGCTGGTCAGGCCAGGACACAAATATCCGGTGCAGGTGCTGATGAGAATCGCGTCCATTTCCTCTGGTGCGCAGCCCGCGCCATTCAAGGCGCGGCGGGCGGCTTCAGTGGCCAGTGCCGGCGCGTGCCGGGCAAAGCGGGCCTGCAAAACGTCGGGCGTCCGGTTGAAAACCTCCGCCAGCGGGTCGAGCGCCAGGTGACGCGCATCAATGCCGTTCTCGCCGCAAAGAACTTTTTTCAGGATGGCATGGGAACGCGGCTGGAGCTGCGAGAACTGAGGCCAGTGACGCAGCGCATCCCAGGAATCCCGCTGGGCGTAACGTTGCGGTGGTGCCGCCGTGCCGAGGCCAATGATGAACATGGCGGACATTAGCGCACGGCGGCGGCTTGCGCGAATTTAATGACGTGAAAACGGCGGCGGAAAAATT
>JAJXXI010000610.1 GCA_021781185.1 bacterium | reverse complement strand
TGAAGGCCCGAACAGGACGACCGGTGGCTGGTGCGCTGGGTGTGGATAATAAAAATGCCCTCACAGTATTCCTTAATGGAAATGGTTTGCGAGAGGCTTTAAGCAGGGAACCGGATTGTCAACTATTTAGCAAACCCATGACATCGCCAGTTTTGGCGATGGACAATTTAAAAAAATCAACTAGAACAAGGCACATTATCAATCAGGTAAACCTTCCAAACCTAACAGCAATAAATGGATGCCGGGGGCAATATCGCGTGGAAGAAGGCGGGGGTAACTGCTGCATTTACCCGCACTGACTTGTTCGTCACGGTGGGCGTCGTGTGTCTGCTGGGGATGCTGGTCTGGGCTGGAATTGCTGTTGCAGGGGAAAAACGGCGTATATTTTTCTGCGCCTCTCATCTCAAGACCTTGGGGCGCACATTTGCGGAATATGCCCATGAACATCAGGACGCCCTGCCGCCCGCCGTGGTCTCGGACGGAACGAACAGCACTTCCTGGGACCGGGAAATTGCGGCGTATTTAGATGGCAGATGGGATAAACGCAAATCACTAGAACAGCAAAAAGCAGAGGCCGCCAAAATTGCCCCTGCCTTCAAATGCCCCTCGGATCGCGAACCGCGCGGCGGCGCGGATGCCCGGAGTTATTCCATGCCGATGTATGACCTAAAAAAGGCCGGATGGCCTCCAGATGAGCAATCTTTGGAAGGGGTAGGTTTGTATTGGGATGTGCAGTCGTCAAAAAAAATCATGGGGGCGGACAACGCTGGAGGGAAATGGCCAGCCATTAAGACCTCAATGGTCAAAGCTCCGGCAGATACGGCGTTGCTGGTGGAGCGTATCAGTATTTTGAACGCGCTTTGGGCAACAAAATATGCCTGCATTGTTTCTGTCCGGGAGCAGTTTGACGCGAAGACCTTTGCCGCCAGAGATTTTCATGGCGGCAAAATGAATTACCTTTTTCTGGACGGTCATGTGGAATTGCTTTGGCCCGCCCAAAGCGGAGGCCATTTGGGAACCGGCGACCAAGGGCTTTGGACAATCCGGCCTGGAGATTAAAATGAACGATCTCTCCCCCAAAAAACAACCGAATGGTATCTGGCCGGGAGCGGCAGTTGTCATCGGTTTGATACTGTTATTCGGCGGTCAGCAAATATGGAAGTGGGCAAATTCACCCCGCGATCTTCAAAGGCTGGCCAAAAAATTTTCTTCGATATACGCCTACATGGAACCTCCGGTGGTTAATCACGCGGGAACCGCGATTGGGATGATTCGCAACACTCCAAACGGGCCGGGGATTTTTATCGCCGATCTGGTGGATAAAAAAGAGCGAATGATCTGTGTGACTAATGATGCTGCCGATATTGGTCAGCCTCATGTTTATGGGTGGTCGCTCGATGATGCCACGTTTGTCTATCGGTGGAATGTGGCACTGCACTTCGTCAACGCCGCTGGCACGCCAATCCAAGGTGAAATATCAACACCTTACATGGTGGGTTTTACGTGGCTTTCGGTAAATTCCTGCGTTTACATTGATAGCGGCACAAACGACGAAAACGGCGTTCAAGTAGCTGTGGCGCGCAAAATTGACACGGGCTGGCGGGAAACCACCAACTGGCCTTTGACAACAATCAAGGGGAAACCAAAAGCGCTCCTGGCGGTGGATACGAACACGGTTGCCTGGATTGCCGACAGTGCGATTTGGCAAATGAACGTCTCTTCCGGCAAGATTCAGAAGTTGTATTCAAACACAAATGGTGACATTACGAGCCTTGCCTATTCCGGCGACACGGGAACTTATTTATTTGTGCAAGCAACGCGGCGATCAAGAACATCAACGCTATTCACTCTGTTCAACGGCACAAGAACCCAGGAGTCTGACGGCAAGTCCATGATTGAAGACGCCAAATGGATAGACCATGGAAAAAGCTGCATTTATCGGGTGAATGACGGTGACAATTCTTTTTTGCTTTCGCGTGAATTGGCGAAAAATAAGGAAGCTAAATTTTTCCCGCGTTTTCAGATCTATGACAGCTCTTGTCATGACAATGATTCGCGGGTTTATGTTTTTGCTTCCCGAACGAATGAGGCTCCCAGCCTTTGGCAATGCGATGTTGCGACTGGAAACACCAGCCGTTTGTTGACTCCTTGGGGCTTCAAGGATGCGCCAGTTTGTTTTCAGCCAGCGCTGGATGGCTACGCTCCCATGCCCAACAAACATTTCAACCACTTTGTGTTGATTCCTCCTGCTGATTTCTCAAGGCAGAAAAAATATCCGCTGGTGATCGGGATGCAAGGGTATGACTGGATGAATGTGGCCCACGCCACGTATTCCCAAGCACTGGCCAATTGTGGCGCTTATGTGGCCCTGACCGGCTATCATTATACACGCCAGTCCACAGATGCCTTGCTCGACTACACCAACAATGTCATGGCCGTCTATAACCAGATGGCAAAAAATCCGAACGTGGATACCAGCCGGGTTTATATTTTTGCGTTCAGTTCAAGCACGATTGTTGTTAATTGTTTGATTGAAGCCCACCCCAGCCTTTGGCGTGGAGCAATGCTGTTCAATCCCACGGCCCCACTGCCGACGCCCAATGCGAAACACTTTCCAAAGCTTCTGGTCACTGCTGGATCGGACGAAGAATGGTTGTGGAAACAATTTCCGGCCTACAAGGGAAAAATGGCCCAGGCCGGTATTGCCGTGGAAACGCACGTTCACGCGGATACCGGTCACATTGAGCGCTCTCAAAACACACTCAATGAGCGAGCAATGTTGATGGGGAAATTTGTTTTCGAGTAAGGGAATCCGGCGCTAATCAACCACCAATGTCATCTGCACCAATCATAGACGACGCATCCAAAGCTAAAGCGGTAGCGTTTCGGCTTCTGAACCGTCTGCCGGAGATTGCGGTTTTAGTTGCCGGGGCGGTTTTGGCGTTTGTTGGCACGGCAGAAATCATCAGTTCATTCGGCTCATCGGAGTTGTTGGACATCAAAGACCCTATGTTTGGTCTGGGCTTTAGGTGGCTCATGGTGGCGGCGGCCATCATTCATCTGACCCTTTCATTTATTGTTTTATTCACCAAGCACAAGATGCTGGGGTTGGGATTGACGATCTGGATTGCGGCGAATTTCTTGGTTTACCGAATCGGACTTTGGGAAATGGGATGGGCTCACTCAAGTGGATTTAACTTCGACGGAGTGGGTTTTTCGCTGAAAGCCACTGATATCATTACAGTTTGGATTGCCTTATTCTTATTGGTGGCCAGTTGCGTTCTTTTATGGATTGGAAACCGAAGAATACAGGCTGTCGCATTTCTTAAAAACTTCTGCCCAGCCTGTGGCGGCCATGTGAAGTTTGCAGTGGAAAATGAAGGTCGGCAGATTCCCTGTCCGCACTGCGCCAAGCCGATGAAGCTGCGCCGGGAGGAAAATTTAAGGATGAGTTGTTTCTTCTGCCATGAACACATTTCATTTCCTGCCCATGCTCTTGGCGAGAAGATTACCTGCCCGCACTGCAAAATGGACATCACACTGAAGGAATCGGCATGAACTACAAACTGAACACCGAACAAGACTGGCTGGAACTGGCCCGGCAGGCCAACTGGTCGGTGGCTGCCCTGGCCCGGCTCGGCGGCATTTGCACCCGCACCTTGGAACGGCATTTTCACGAACGGTATCAGCAAACCCCGGAAAACTGGTTAACAGAACAACGCTGGCGGTTGGTCTTGGAGTTGTTGCTTGAAGGGGCCTCGCACAAGAATGTCCATTCCGAAGCGGGCTACCAGCACCTCAGCACCTTCACGCGCGAATTCAAGAAACGGTTTGGGC
>JAJXXI010000587.1 GCA_021781185.1 bacterium | reverse complement strand
CTACGAATGCAACACCGCCCACTGCATTGAGATTGGCTGCGGTGCCGGCCGCCTGACCAGGCATATCAGTGAAGTATTCCAAACCGTGACGGCGCTGGATGTTTCCGAGGATCAGATTGCGTATGCCCACAGCCGGATTCCCGCCGGCAACATCAACTACCACGTGACGGACGGCGTTCATTTCGCCGCCAAAGTCAAACCCGCAACAGCCGTATTTTCGGCCCATGTGTTTCAACATTTCGACACCCTTGCCGATGCCGAGCAGGTGTTTCATGAGATTTATCAGGCGCTGGCCCCCGGCGGAACGGTCATGATCCACCTGCCGGTTTATTCGCTGCCCGAAACCCCGGCCGCCCCATTGATGCGGAGCTTGTTTGCCCTCACCAAACAGGTGGGAAATCTGAAGGCAAATTTGAACCGGAAACGAGGGAAACTCATCATGCGGGGGCTGGCTTATGAAAGGTCATGGCTGGCCGGTTGTTTTTTAAAAATCGGCTTTCAACGGGTTGAATTCCGCGCTTTCCCGGTCCGCAGCAACCTTTGCTGGCACGATTTCATCATGGCCAGCAAGCCGGCGGACCAGACGAAGTAGCCCGGCCCCGATTTGCCGACTAAAGCCAGTTCCACCAGATCGCCGTGGGCTGGAAACCAAAGCAAACCTCTTATACTGGGACAAAGGCCGAATTATGGCCTCGATTGGGGTTCCATCCCGGAACCAATTCCCCCGAGCAATCATCCACGGTAAAATGCCGGTAACCTGCGGGGAGCGTGGCGCGGACCACGTCTTCACTCAAAAAGAGGTGTTCGAAAAAAATGACCGGCTGTTTGCGTTGGATCAGTTCATTCAAGCCGAGGATGACGCAGGCGTCGTTGCCCTCGGTATCAATGATGACGACATCCGGATCCGCCGCGCCAGTGGTTTTCAAAAAGAGGTCGCCAGTGGTGCAGGCCACGGTCACCGGCACGGAACCCGGCTTGGGGGTCAAAGACGCCACAGTGCTTTGTCCGGGGGGAATATGCAGCACAAGGTTGCCGGCAACGTCAGAAAATGCGAGATGATGGGCCTGAGTGTTTGGCAAACACGCCACGAGCTGCTGGAGGACGGCCATCAGTCCTGGGTTGGGCTCAAACATCCGGATTTCAGCATGACTGGCGAGACGTTTGGCCAGGGTGGCGACAAAAAACCCGGCATTGGCACCAATGTCCCAGACCACCGGGTTCGGGGGTGCCAGCTTTTTGAGGGCCGCAATCATCCCGTCCTCATGCCCGGCTTCATCGAGTGAATAGTTCAGCCACGCAAACCCGGAAGCATCCCGCAAATTCACGTTCAAAGTGCCTATGCCCGGCACCGACAAGGGATAATGAGCCAACTCCGGAAAAAAACGCGCGCCGATGCGCAAGAGAACGCCGGCTCCCTTAAAATGCAGCCAGCCATGCCAGAAACGATAAAAACCGATCAAGGCAGCGGACCGCAAGGTGCTTTTTTGGCTCATCATAATTGGTTCCAAAGTTCAAAGCCGGTTCCATCAGGCGGCGACGGCGGAGGCGATGCGAGGCTTGAGCCAAACTGAATGGCCAAAGCTGGTCGTATTGATGGAGGATTTCACGCGCCGGATTGTTATCAGCTTCTTCAATTGCAGGCAATCAAAGTTGTGCGGCGCGACGACGCCCGGGTGCATCTGGACACGGTCCTTGACTGGCCGCAGCCTTGGGAGTGGCACAGGCATCCTGCCGGTGAATTGCGTCCGCATGGTTTGGCTGGCAGAAACCCACCGGCAGGATGCCTGTGCCACTACGCTTCCGGCCGACGCCGGAACCGTTTCATCCCGAACTTAAGGACCGTGTCCAGATGTCCCCACCTGATTTAAGCCAACAAAGCCAACAATCCATTGCCGTCACCGTCATTTACTTTCGGGGCCGGCGCTGATAAAACTTCCGCGTGTTCAATTCCGCCGCCATTTGGAACCATCTCAATTCGCCCAACCGGCTGTTTCTCATCGCCGGGCCGTGCGTGATTGAAAATGAAAAGCTCTGCCGTCAGGTGGCCGCCTCGCTGGTCAAAACGTGCCGCCAACTCGGCGTTTTCTATGTTTTCAAGGCCAGCTTTGACAAGGCCAACCGCACCTCCGGCAAGGCGTTTCGCGGACCGGGCATTACCGACGGACTGAAAACGCTCGCCGGCATCCGCGAAGAATTCGGCGTGCCGGTGCTGACGGATGTGCATACCGAATCGCAGGCTTATGAGGCGGGCGAGGTGGTGGACATTTTGCAAATCCCCGCGTTTCTCTGCCGCCAGACTGATTTGATCGAGGCGGCCGTGGCCACGGGAAAGATCGTCAATCTCAAGAAAGGTCAGTTCCTTTCCCCGGCGGAAATGGGGCGCGTCGCGGAAAAGGCGCGGCGGGCCGGCGCGACGAAACTGCTGCTCACCGAACGCGGCACGACGTTCGGCTACAACAATCTCGTCGCCGACATGCGTTCGATTCCAATCATGAAATCGCATGGCTTCCCGATCGTGTTCGACGCGACGCACTCGGTGCAACTGCCGGGCGGCGGCGGCGACAAATCGGCCGGCCAGCGCGAATTTGCGCCGGTGCTGGCGGGCGCGGCGCTGGCCGCCGGCGCGAACGGACTGTTCATCGAAACCCACCCCCGCCCCGACAAAGCCCTGAGCGACGGGCCGAACATGATTCCGCTGGCGGAGATGCCCAAGGTGCTGGGTAAATTGCTGAAGGTGTTCAAGGCGGTCCGCTGATACATGGACATGTCGAAGAAGAAAAAATTGTCCCTTAAGGCCCGGTTGGCGCGAATCAGGCTCTTCCTCTGCGACGTGGATGGCGTGCTGACGGATGGCTCGATTTTCATCGGCGGCCAGCGCGAGTTCAAGCGGTTCAACATCCGCGACGGCCTCGGCCTGGTGCTGGCGCGGCGTGCGGGATTGAAAGTGGGCTGGGTTTCCGCCCGGCCTTCGCTGGCCACCAAAATGCGGGCTGACGAGCTGAAAGTTGACTTTCTGGTGCAGCAGGGCGACAACATCAGCAAAACGGCGGCCATCGAAAAACTGCTCGCACAGGAAAAGCTGTCCTGGGCGGAGACGTGTTTTGTGGGGGACGACATCATTGATTTGGGTCCGCTGACCCGCGCCGGCCTGGCGGTGGCCGTGGGTGACGCCGTGCCCGAGGCCAGGGCGGCGGCGCATCTCGTGACGAAGGCCGTGGGCGGTCGCGGCGCCGTGCGCGAGGCGATTGAATTGATTTTGCGGGCGCAGGCGAAATGGCAACCTTTCCTCAAATCCTATTCCGCATGAAACCACGCGCATGGTTTTTCTTGCTGCCGCTGGCCGGAGCGGTGTTCTTCCTCGCGCCAGCCAGCGACCATGCGCAGCAGAATCCGCTGGGCCACGCAACAGATTTCACGGCGGACTCCTATTATGAACCGCCACACGATCAGCAGGTCAAAATGAGATTGTCCGGCGCGGAGGCGTCGCCCCTGCCGGGCGGGTTGCTGGACGTGAAACAGTTGACCGTGGAAATGTTCAGTGTGGATGGGACGCCGCAAATGGTGGTGCGGGCGCCGCAATGCATCTATGCGCCGCTGGATGGCGTCGCCAGTTCGGCGGGAAAGCTGGAGTTTCAGACGGGTGACGGGAAATTTCGCGGCGACGGCGAGGGGTTTTTGTGGCGGCAGAATGATCAACTGCTCATCATTTCCAACCATGTGCATACGGTGATGAAGGCCGGAATCTTGAAATGGAACGCTCCATGAAACGAATGGTCATTTTACTGCTGGCCGCAAGCGCCTGCCTGGTTCAAGCCCAAGCCACCGCGCCGGCAATGGCCG
>JAJXXI010000627.1 GCA_021781185.1 bacterium | reverse complement strand
CTGATCCTCGGACTGGCTTTGACCGTAGTCACCGGTTGCGACTCGAAGACCGGGTCAAAATCTGGACCGCCAGGCATGGGCAAAGGCGGCGCGATGCTGCCAACGGAAGTCGGTATGGTGACCGTTGAACCGGAAAAGACGGCTTCCACAGTGGAACTGCCCGGTCGCGTTAACGCCGTGCGCGTGGCGGAAGTGCGCGCGCGCGTCACCGGCATCATTGAAAAACGCCTGTTTGACGAGGGCGCAGCCGTGCAGGCTGGACAGGTGTTGTTTGAAATTGACCCCGCGCCGTTGCAGGCGGTTTACGACAGCGCCAAGGCCAGCCTGGCACGCGCCGAAGCCACCTGCGAACAGGCGCAGGCCGATGCCAAACGCAAGGCGGTGTTGGTAAAAGTCAACGGCGTCAGCCAGCAAGCTTACGAACAAGCCAAAACCACCGCCCTTGAAGCCGAAGCCGACGTGCTCGCCGCCAAAGCCGATCTGGAAACGGCCGCGCTGAATCTGGGCTACACGAAGGTGACGGCACCAATTTCCGGTCGCATCGGCAAGGCGTTGGTTACGGAAGGCGCGCTGGCAAGCTCCAGCGACGCCACCAAAATGGCCGTCATTCAGCAAATTGATCCCATATACGTGGACTTTACCCAGTCAAGCGCCGAGATGTTGAAACTTCGCCGGCAGATCGAGTCGGGAAAACTGAAAGGAATATCCTCAAAGAAAGTCAGCGTATCCCTGGTGCTGGAAGACGGTTTCAACTACGCCGAAACGGGTCGGATTGTATTCTCCGACATTTCGGTGGATGAAAACACTGGCACGGTCGCATTGCGCAGCGAGTTTCCCAATCCACAAAAAGTTCTCCTGCCGGGAATGTTTGTGCGGGGACGGGTGGAAGTTGCGATTGACGACCAGGCTCTCACGGTGCCGCAGCGTGGCATCGCGCGCGACGCCAACGGCCAGGCCAGCGTGCTGGTGGTCAATGCGCAAAACCAGGTGGAGCAACGCGACATTCAAACCGGATCGTTCTGGCACGGCAAATGGATTGTGACCAGCGGCCTCAAGGCGGGTGATCGCGTCATTGTAGATGGACTTCAAAAAGTTCGAGTTGGCGCGACGGTCAACCCGGTTCCCGCCGGAACGGCCAGCACCAATGCGCCGGCCGCTTTCGATATGGCCAAATAAACCCGCTGAAAGGATAAACGTTCATGGCCAAATTTTTCATAGACCGTCCGGTATTTGCGTGGGTGATTTCCATCCTGATCATGATGGCGGGCGTTCTCACCATCACGGAATTGCCCGTGGCGCAATATCCCAGCGTCGCCCCGCCGTCGATTTCGGTTTCCGCCACCTACGCCGGTGCTTCCGCCGAAACCGTGCAGAACACCGTCACTACGTTGCTGGAGCAGCAGATGACCGGCATTGACAACCTGCAATACATGTCGGCGAGCAGCAGTTCGAGCGGGTCATCTTCGCTCACGCTGTATTTCAAATCCGGCACGGATGCGGACACAGCGCAGATGCAGGTGCAGAACAAGGTGCAACTGGCCATGCCCGGCATGCCGCAAACCGTCCAGCAACAGGGCATCACCGTGACCAAGGCCACCCGCAATTTCATGCTCATCATCAGCCTGTCCTGCACCAATGGCAGCATGGATCAATTTGCCCTCGGCAACCTTGTGGCTTCCAGCGTGCTGGATCCGATCCGGCGCGTTTCCGGTGTGGGCGAGGCCAGCATGTTTGGCGCGGAATACGCCATGCGCGTCTGGCTTGATCCGCACAAACTCAACAGCTACGGCCTGACGGCCAACGATGTCAGTTCCGCCATCTCGGCGCAGAACAGCGATGTCTCCGTCGGGAAACTGGGCGACCTGCCCGCCACGCCCGGCCAGCAACTCAATTTCACCCTGCGCTCGCAAACGACCCTCAAAACGGCGGCGCAATTTGAGAACGTCCTGCTGCGGGTCAGCACCAATGGCGCGACGGTGAGATTGCGGGACGTGGCACGCGTGGAATTGGGCGGTCAAAGTTATGCCATGCTGGCGCGGGCCGACGGCCAGCCGGGCACGGGCATTGCCATCAAACTCGCCCCCGGAGCAAACGCCCTTTCCACCGCCAATGCTGTTCGTGCCAAAATGGCGGAACTTTCCAAATTCATTCCGGCGGGCATCAACGTGGGCTACCCGATGGACACCGCGCCGTTCATCCGTGTTTCCATTGAGGAAGTCATCAAGACCTTGGTGGAAGCCATCGCGCTGGTGTTTCTGGTGATGTATCTGTTCCTGCAGAATCTGCGGGCCACCCTGATCCCGACCATTGTGATTCCGGTGGCGTTGCTTGGCACGTTCGCCAGCATGTATGTGTTTGGTTTTTCGATCAACGTGTTGACCCTCTTCGGCGTGGTGCTGGCGATTGGCATTCTGGTGGACGACGCCATTGTCGTGATCGAAAACGTCGAGCGCCTCATGCACGACGAAGGATTGTCGCCGCGCGAAGCCACGCGCAAAGCGATGGAACAAATCATCGGCGCGTTGATCGCCATCACGCTGGTGTTGATCGCGGTGTTTATCCCGATGGCGTTTTTCAGCGGATCAGTCGGCGTGATTTACCGGCAGTTTTCCCTCTCGCTCGTCTCGGCCATGTTGTTTTCCGTGTTTCTCGCCATGTCGCTGACGCCGGCGCTTTGCGCCTCGTTGCTCCAGCCAGTCGAAAAAGGACACAAGCACGAAAAGCGCGGGCTTTTCGGCTGGTTCAACCGCAGTTTTGCCGCCGGCACGACGAAGTATCAGGGCTGGGTGGCGCAGTGGCTGAAACGTCCCGTCCGCAGTTTCATCTTTTACGCGGTCATCGTGATCGCGATGGTCGTGCTGTATTTCCGGCTGCCGTCGTCGTTCCTGCCGGTGGAAGATCAGGGATTTTTCATGACCAGCATCCAATTGCCGGTGAGCGCCAGCGCGGAACGCACCACCGAAGTGCTGAAACAGGTCGAGGCGTATTACCGCAAGCAACCGGAAGTGGAAAGCTTCATGTCCGTTGTTGGCTTCGGATTTGGCGGCAACGGGCAGAATGCGGCCGCCTGCTTTGTGCGGCTCAAGGATTGGGACCAGCGTTCCGGGAAAAACGATTCGGCGCAAAGCGTCGTGGCCCGGGCGAATCGTGAGTTTTTTCCCATCAAGGGCGCCATGATTTATGCCCTTGTGCCCGCGGCCATCACCGAATTGAGCATGCAGTCGGGATTCGATTTCGAATTGGAAGACTTGGGCGGTCTCGGCCACAAAAAATTGATGGAAGCGCGCGACCAATTGCTCCGGATGGCCGCCGCCGATCCGCGCGTCACCAACGTGCGCGCCCAAGGCATGGATGACGAGCCTCAACTCGACATCGTGGTGGATCAGCAAAAAGCCAGCGCCTTGGGCATTTCCCTGAACGATTTGAACAGCGCCTTGTCCGCCTGTTTTGGATCGGACTACGTGAACAATTTCGTGGACGGCAACCGCGTGCAGCGGGTCATTGTCGAACTGGACGCGCCGTTTCGGATGAAGCCCGAGGACATTGGCAAGGTCTATGTCCATAACAGCGCCGGCACGATGGTTCCCCTTTCGACCGTGGCGACGTTGAAATGGAGCTACGGTGCGCCCAGCCTGCAACGCTACAATGGGTTCCCCTCCGTGGAAATTGTCGGCACGCCTGCGTCGGGAAAAAGTTCCGGCGACGCGATGAACGCGATGGAGGAAATGGCCGCGAAGCTGCCGGCCGGCATCGGTTACGAATGGACCGGCGAATCCTACGAGGAACGGCTTTCCGGCTCACAGGCGCCTCTCCTTTATGCGCTGTCCCTCATTGTTGTGTTT
>JAJXXI010000100.1 GCA_021781185.1 bacterium | reverse complement strand
CCTGATCCTTGCCTTCGTTGGCGAAGAGCACCCGTTTCTTCACCAGATCGGCGAACACGCTGATGTATTCGTGGCCCTTGCGCACGCTCATCTCATCCACGCCCACACAGCAGACATTGCTGAAATCCGCCTCGGCATAGGCGGCGTCCACCTGCCGGAAGAGCATCCGCCACAACCGGGTGTCCGTCTCGCCCACCGCTTCAGCCACCTTGCTCATGGGCATCTCGCGCATGAGCAGCAGCGCGAAGGCTTCAAATTCCTTGGTGAAGTGCGTGCTCAATCCCTCCCACGGCGGGCGCACCCGGAAGACGCGGCCGCACTGGCGGCATTTGCCACGCGGCAGCCGGCAGGTGATTTCGCAGCGGTGCTGGAAGACATTGAGATGTCGCCACGTCAGCACTTCGGTGTGGTCGTAGCAGAAAACCAAGCCGCCGTCTTCGGGACAGCGCACCAACTCCCAGAGCTTGGGCGTCTCGCGGATTTCCAAGAACACCGTCCCGCTCTCCCGCTCGAAACGGCTTTCAATGACTTCCCAGTTCATTCCCAACCCCAGCAGTTCGTGAAATAGTTTTTCAGGCGTCACCCCGCCAGCCTAGCCAACCACTTTCCCTATTCCATCGAAAACAGCGGGGAACCGTGATTTTTTTGCCAGAGCGCGAGGGCTTCGTCACCGCTGGCCGCTTCGAGCACGCGATACTCCAGACGCGTCAGCGCCGCGCGCAAGGATTCGCGCAGGGACGTTTCATCCTCGACCAGCAGGATGGTCTCGCCGCCGCCCTGGAAGACGTCGGTTGAGCGATGAATGATTTCAGTGTCGGCCTTTTTTTCCAGGCGGGGCAGATACACCTGGAAGGTGCTGCCTTGGCCAACTTCGCTGGAAACATCGATCCAGCCTTTGTGCTGTTGCACGATTCCGAACACGGTGGCCAGGCCCAAGCCGGTGCCTTTGCCGACGCCTTTGGTGGTGAAAAATGGCTCGAAAATCCGGGGCAGCACTTCCGGCGGAATGCCGGTGCCGTGATCGGCCACCCGCAGACAGGCAAAGGCACCGGGGTAGGACTTAGGATTCCGGGCCGCGCGTGTTTCATCGAAGTCGGCCGCGCTGGTTTCAATCAAAATCTGTCCGCCCTTGGGCATGGCATCGCGCGCGTTGACCGTCAGATTCAGCAGAATCTGGTCAATCATCCCCGAATCGGCATGGAGATATAGCGGCTCCGGCGCGAACTTGAATTGCAAATCGAACTGCTCACCGAGTGTGCGCCGGAGCATCTTCGCCATGTTTTCGACGGCTTCGTTGAGCTTGAAATCGCGGGGTTGCAAGGTTTGCTGGCGGCTGAACAGCAGCAACTGGCGGGTGAGGTTGGCGCCGCGTTCGGCGGCCTTTTCGATTTCGCCGGCGAAGTCCCGTTGCTCCAGGGAAAGGGTGGGTTCCATTCTCATCAACCCCGCCTGCATTTGAATCACCGCGAGGATGTTGTTGAAATCATGCGCCACACCGCCGGCGAGCTGGCCGAAGGCTTCCATTTTTTGCGACTGCCGGAATTGCATTTCCAGTTTGCGCTGATCCGTGATGTCCCGGAAGGTCCAGATGCGTCCGTAATGCCTGCCGCTTTTATCGCGCACCGGCGAGGAGAACCGGTCCAGAAGGGTGCCGTCCACCAGTTCGATTTCGTCGCGGCTGATTTCGTCCGGATGGGTGTTGAGATAGCCAACCTTGCTAGCAAACTCCTTGGAATTGCGCGTGCGGCGGGCGACAAACGCGATTTGTTGCGCGTCATCCGGGTTTTCCGCGATGGCGGGCGGAATTTTCCACAACTCGTTCATCCGCTGGTTCTGTAGGATTTTCCGGGCAGTGTTGTCCACCACCAAAATGCCGTCCAGGGAGGAATCCACCTGCGCTTCGAGAAACGCGGTTTTCCAGCGCAGTTCCTCGTCCGCCTGCTTGCGTTCGGTGATGTCCAGCACCATGCCGAGCCGCCGCACCTGCTCGCCGTTCTGGTCGTATTCCACCGTCCCGCGCTCATACATCCAGCGCACTTCGCCGTCGGGCCGCCGGATGCGGTATTCGCCCTCAAGATAAGGATTTTCCGGGGAAATCCGCATGACCTGGCCGGCATGTTGCGCCCGATCCTCCGGCAGGATAAAACCGCAAAAATGCTCGAAGGTTTCGCGGAATTCACCGGGAGCGATGCCAAAGAGGCGACAGGTGGTTTCGGACCAGATCAGCCGGTTTTGCCGCAGATCCAGGATCCAACTGCCCATTTGCGCGATGGCTTGGGCGGCCAGGAGCAGTTCATCCCGCTCCTTCAATTTTGCCTCGGACAGTTTGCGTTCGGTGATGTCCTCGGCCACGCCAATAATGCGGGTAACCCGGTCCTGGGTGTTGCGCAGGGCCGAGGAGTTGATGCGCGCCCAGATGTGGCCGCCGTTTTTGACGAGGTAACGCTTTTCAATGTGATAATTTTCCCGCTGCCCCGACACGAGTTCCTGAAACAGCTCAAGGTTGCGGGGCCGGTCGTCCGGGTGCGTCAATGCCAGTATGTTCATTTCCCGCAGCTCCGCCTCAGTGTAGCCGAGCATCTGGCAGTAGGCTTTGTTGGCCTCCACGAAACGGCCTTCCGTGGTGGTGATGGCCATGCCGGTGGCGGCGTCGAGAAAGCTGTGGCGAAAACGCTGCTCGCTGGCGCGCAATTCCGCTTCGCGCCGGTGCCGTTCAATGGCTATCCGCGTCAGATGCACCATCCGGCTGATGAAATCCCGGTCTTCCATGCGCGGTCTCTGCCACTCCCGGTAATATACGGCCACCGCCGCCAATGGTTTTTGGGAGCCATCCAACACCGGCGTGGACCAACAGGCGCGCAATTCGTTGGCCTGGGCCACTTCCCGCAGATCTTTCCAGTCGGTGTCGGTGGCAAGGTCGCTCACCATCACCGGGCTTTGTTCGCGCGCCGCCGCGCCGCCGGAGCCCAGCATTGTCCCGATGGGCATGCCGTCCGCCGCGCGGTTGTAAGCTTCTGGCAATCCCGGCGCGGCACCGTGCCGCAAACAACGCCCGTCTTCCTCCGCCAGCATGATGGCGCCGAGGCCCGCCGGCACGGCATCTTCCACGCCCCGTGCAATTTTTCCCAGCACTTCCGGCAGCGTCAGATCCGAAGAAATCGCCGCCAACACGCCGGCTTCCCACGCCTGAATGCGCTCGGCGCGCTTGTGGTCCGTGACATCGCGCTGAACCGCCACGTAATGCGTGGTGTTGCCGTCGGCATCGCGCAGCGGCGCGATCTGCCAGGCCTGATAATATTCCGAACCGTCCTTGCGATACTGGATGGTTTCGCCGGAAAACAATGCGCCCTGTTCGAGATTGTGCCGCAACCGGCGCAAGACGCGCCGGTCCGTGCGGGGGCCCTGCAAAATTCGCGGCGTCTGGCCGATGACTTCGTTCGCCGCATAACCGGTCATCTGGGTGAAAGCCGGATTGACAAAGACGATGCGCGGGCCGGGAAAATCCAATTGCGCATCGGTGATCAGGATGGATTCCCGCGTTTGCAGCACGGCGGAGTGCAGCAGCCGCAAGGTTTCCTCCGTTTTCTTGCGCTCGGCAATATCCTGCCGCAGCGCATGGTTGCTCTCCTCCAGTTGCAGGGTTTTCTCCTCCAGTTTGCGGATGAGCGTTTCGCTGTAGGTTTTCAGCAATTCCTTTTCGTCGCCGCCATTCAGCTGCGCCGCCGGGGGAAGGGAAGCCGCCGCTTTTGCCTGCACTTCACGGAGACGTTCGATGAACGTCTCCGGCTCGGCCGGCTTGAGAATAAAAACATCCGCGCCCAGATTCAGCGCCAGCCGTTCGTCTA
>JAJXXI010000721.1 GCA_021781185.1 bacterium | reverse complement strand
AAATGCAGATACGCCTTTTCCGCGTCCTCGTTGTCCGTGTGGCAGGTCATGGCGATGTTGCGGCGCGAAGACTCCTCGTCCAACGCGGCGCAAAGTTCGCTCCAATCCAGCAGCCAGCGTTCGAGTCCGGCGGCGTTTGCGGCCTGCGCGGCCCGCGCCTCCAACTGGTCGAACAACGGCACGATCTGCGGCCAGTCGCCGAGATCAAGGTTTTGGGGGACAAACGTGCGCGGTTTTGCGGGGGCGAGTTTTCCGAATGGCAACAAATTCATGGGCACAGTCTAATGAATCCCCGGGCGGTGGAAACGAATTTTGCCGGCGGCCGGCAGTTTTTTATTTCCTGGTAAGTTCCATCTGCGGCGGATGGCCGTTGACAAGAACCTTTGAGAATTCCACGCCCTTCACGCCGGGGCTTTCCTTGAGTGCCGGGTCGTCGGCCTGGATGTCCACGTCTTCAAAACGGACGCCCTTGATGCTGCTGGTGGCGTGATTGGTCAACAGGCCAAGTTCCTTCGCGTGGCCGCGCACATGGCGAAAGGTGATGTCGCGAATGACCGAGGCCGGTTGCGGCTGGCCTTGCAGGTTGGCATACTGCGTCCATGGCGCGGCGAAAATGACCCGGCCGCCCGGATTCAGCATGATGTCTTCCACCAGCACATGCGCAAAGGTTTGCGCCGTGTCCGGGCGCAATTTCAGGCGCAGGAGCGTGTGGCCGCCCAGCACCTGGCAGTGGCGCATGACGACATTGCGCACAACGGTCGCTTCGCTTCCAAACGTCAGGCAGGCGGCACCGTAGCGGAAGGTGCAGTTTTCGACCAACACATCCTCGACCGGCGGGCTGGCTTTGTCGGCGAGAGCGAACGGTCCTTTTGAACCTTTGAGCGCAATGTTGTCGTCGTCCACGCCGATGGTGCAGTTGCGGATGACCACGTGCTGGCAACTGTCCACGTCAATGCCGTCGGAACTGGGCGCGCGCACGTCGCCGAGTTCGCGCCAGGTTTTGCCGGCGATTTCCGGCCCGTGACGCAGCCCTTTGTTGGGCGCGCTGATGTCCAGCCCGTCAATGACCAGATGGTTGCAGTCATAAACATGCACGTTCCAGAACCCGGAATCCTTCAGTTTCAGCCCCTCAATGTGCGCGTCCGGGCAATGGTCGAGAAACATCAGGCGCGGCCGTTTGATCTGGACGTTGGTCGTCTTGGGATTGCGCGTGGTGGCCTGCCAGAACGATACCCAGAACGGCTTGCCGTTGCCGTCAATTGTGCCGCTGCCGGTGATGCGCAGGTCGGGGCAGTTGCTGGCGTTGATCAGCGCGGCCACGAGCGGCTGCTGCAAACCCTCGATACGTGTGGTGGTTGCCGGATAATCCTTCAGGCTGGGCGAACCTCTCAACACGGCCCCGGCATCGAGATGCAGGTTCACGCCGGGCTTCAGAAAAATGGAGCCGGTCAGAAAGGTGCCCGGCGGGATGCGCAGCGTGCCGCCGCCCTGCACGGCAATCGCATCAATCGCTTTTTGAATGGCCATGGTGCAGAGCGTCTGGCCATCGCCGATGGCACCATAGTTCGTCACGGCGAACAGGCGCGATTCCGGGGCCGAAACCGCCGGGTTGGCCGCCGGGCGCTGGACATCGGTCGTTTCGGCGTGGATGGCTTGGGCGCATCCCAGAAGTCCGAGCAGGAGCAATTTTCTCCAAATGGGGAAGGCGGAGACTTTTCTCAAACACGTCGGTGTTGGCTGCCGGATCATTCACCTAGGATAGCGGAATGGCGGCTGCTGAAAATAAATTCCGCCTCGGATGAACGACTGACCCCGTCCTTGCGCCAACCTTGCTGGAAAAAGTCGCGACGCCCTGCTTGTCCGTCGCCGTGAGCAGCAGCTTTTAGCAGCCTTGATCGGCAGCTGATTTCTGGCTTGTTGTTTGCCAACGAAGTCATGCAAAAAAACGGCGACCCGTTTGAGCCGCCGATTTTGAAATTGGAACTTTGGAAAGATCCTACAAGCCTTTACTCTTTTGCCAGCACTTTTTCGAGCAACTGGTTCAGGCGTGCAAGCATGGCGCGAGGATCCTCCAGCAGACCGGCGGCGACGCGGGCGTTGTCGAGAATCTGTTCCGCCACGCTGCCGGCCAGCGCGGCATCCTTCTGACGCATGACGTCGAGGCGCGAGATGATCGGATGCGCCGGGTTGATTTCGAAATCGTGCTTGGCGGCGGGAATCTCCGGGCCGTCCTGTTTCATCGCCTTCATGATGCGGCGCATGCTGGCGGTCATGAACTTGTCGGCATCCACCACCACGGCGGGACTATCCACAAGCCGCTGCGAAACGCGCACTTCGCCGACCTTGTCGCCGAGCGTTTCCTTGAGCCACTTGGACAATTCCTTGGCGGCGTCTTCGGACAAAGCGC
Organism: bacterium; assembly: GCA_021781185.1. Lineage (GTDB taxonomy): Bacteria > Verrucomicrobiota > Verrucomicrobiia > Limisphaerales > UBA11358 > UBA11358. The sequence goes on along the minus strand of JAJXXI010000721.1, from coordinate 1,438 downwards.
CTTCCTTCTTCGCGCTCAAGTTCAAGTCCGCCTTTTCCGCCAGCTTCAGCGGCTTGCCGTCGAACTCGCGCAGATGTTCCATCACGAACTCGTCCCACGGATCGTAGAGGAACAGCACCTCCCATTTCCGTTCCTTGAACACTTCAAAATACGGACTCGCCTCCGCCGCCGCGCGGTTCGCCGCGAGCAGGCAGTAAATTTCCTTCTGGTCGGACGGCATCCGCTTCACGTAATCCGCCAGCGACGTCAGCTTGCCTTTATCCAGCGTGGACGACTCGAAGCGCAGCAATTTGCCCAACGCATCCTTGTGCGTGAAATCGGTGACGACGCCTTCCTTGAGGAAGCGATGATATTCCGCGTAAAATTTCTCGTAAGCCTCGGCCTCCTTCTCGGATTGCTCGTCGAGGAATTTCAGGAAACGGCTCGTCAGCACCTTGTTCAACTTCTGCATCAGCGAGGTGTCCTGCATCGTCTCGCGCGAGATGTTCAGCGGCAAGTCTTCGCTGTCCACCACGCCTTTCAGGAAGCGCAACCACTCGGGGAAAAGTCCCTTCGCCTTCGCCTGAATCAACACTTTGCGGCAATACAGATTCACCTCGGAATCCATCCGGCCCATGCCCATCGTCTCGAAATTGCGTGACGGCACGAACAACAGCGACTGGATCGCCAGCGGCGCATCCGCCGAGAAATGCAGGCGGAACAGCGGCTGGTCGTGGTCGTGGCCTATGAACGTGTAAAACTCGTTGTATTCCTCCTCCTTGATCTCGTTCTTGTTCCGCGCCCAGATGGCCTGAACGGTGTTCAGCCGCTTGGTGTTCAACTCAATCGGGAACGGCACGAAGCTCGAATAACGATGAATGATCCGCTCCACCGTGGCTTCCCGCGCAAAATCCTTCGCATCATCCTTGAGTTCCAGCGTGATCTTGGTGCCGCGCGGCAGATCGGCGGCGGGAGCCAGTTCGTAACCGCCCATGCCTTCGCTCGTCCATTGCCAGCCCGGTTCATCTGGCGCAAACGAACGGCTCAGGACGGTGACTTTCTTCGCCACCATGAACGCCGAGTAAAAACCCACGCCGAACTGGCCGATCAGGCCCACGTCGGGCTTCTTCTCCTCGGCAAGCTGTTTCAGAAATGCCTTGGTGCCGGAATGCGCAATGGTGCCGAGATTTTCCACGAGTTCACCGTGCGTCATGCCGCAGCCGGTGTCGGTGATGGTGATCGTGCCCGCCTTGTCGTCCGTGGCGATGCTGATGCCGGGCGTGATGTCCGTTTGATAAACGGGTTTGCCGGAAGACTGGTTGAACCGCAGCTTCTCGCACGCGTCCGCCGCGTTGGAAATCAATTCGCGGACGAAGATTTCCTTGTCCGTGTAAAGCGAATGGATGACGATATTCAGCAACTGCTGAATCTCCGCCTGAAAATGATGGGTCTCGGTCTT
>JAJXXI010000214.1 GCA_021781185.1 bacterium | reverse complement strand
GCCGGCGGGATTTCAAATGGGCGGCGATCAGGGTGAAGGTGGAATTAGCATCCGCGCGGATGTCCACCTCGGCAAATCCGCGGCTGACGCGGAAGCGGCGGCCGTCGAGAAGGAAGGCATCGTTGGTGTGCGGGCGACGGGCGACGATGGGAAATTTGCTCAGCACGGCCACATGGATGTTGGTATCAAATCCCTGGACATGTTCCCAATACGGGAAATCGCAGCCGGCGGCCTTGAGCGAGGCGCGGAGTTCCAGCAGGGCGTTGGTGGAACCCATTTCTTCCAGGGCGAGGACGTCGGGATTCGCGGCAAGAATGCTTTCACGGATTTTGGTCTTGGCGGCTGCGGACTTTACGAACTGGCGTGATTCTGTGGGCTGGTCCAGATAATTCTCGACGTTGTAGGTGGCGACGCGGAAGGTTCCGCCGTAACCCGTGAGCGCGGTCCACGCCAGGCACAGGAGAAAAAGGTTAAACCGGCATCTCATGCCGGCCAGCTTACGTCCGCGAGCGGGCGGGAGGAAGCAAAACCGCCCGGAACAGATTCTTTCAAAAATATTGAACACCGCGTTCCCTGGCCGGTCTATTCTATTGTTCTGATTAGGTATGGATTGGGTTAAAGAGCCTGACTTTTTTTGGGTTTTAGTCAGGCTCTTTTCTTTTGTCCAACGGCATCGCTTGAACGATCAGCGGGCTGATTTCAGAGAATTTTTGCCAAACCGCGCAAAGCTGCTACTTTCCTCCCATGTCTCAAAACGCAAAAAACAAGCCGGCGGCGGCCAAATTGGATGACAAGCAGAGCGAACGGGATCACCGCGAGCTGGGCATAGACAAGGTGGGCGTGCGCGGATTGCGTTTTCCCATCCAGGTGCGCGACCGCGTCCGCCGGGTGCAGAACACGGTGGCGACGATCGGCATGTTTGTGGACCTGCCGAAGGAATTCAAGGGCACGCACATGAGCCGGTTTGTGGAGGTGCTGAACGCGCATGGGAACATCATTCATGTGGAGAACATCATGCAAATTCTTCAGGAGCTGCAAAAGAAGCTCAACTCCGCGACGTCGCATATTGAGATTGAGTTTCCGTATTTCATGGGCAAGCAGTCGCCGGTGTCCCGTCAGAAGAGCTTGATGGATTATGTCGCGCGGTTTGACGCGGCGGCCTGCGGGGAGGAGACGGATTTCATTCTGACCGTGAAGGTGAAGGTGACGACGCTTTGTCCGTGTTCCAAGGCGATTGCCAAATATGGCGCGCACAACCAGCGCGGCGAGGTGACGGTGGCTTTGCGGTTCAAGAAAATTGTCTGGATCGAGGAGGTCATTGCGATGATCGAAGCATCCGCCAGCTCGGAACTCTACGCGTTGCTGAAGCGGCAGGATGAAAAGGCCGTGACCGAGCGGGCGTATGAAAACCCGGTGTTCGTCGAAGACCTCGTCCGAAACGTCGCCCTGCGGCTGAATGCGCACCGGTTGGTGACGTGGTATAAGGTCGAGGCGGAAAACTACGAAAGCATCCACAACCACAACGCCTATGCCTGCATTGAGAAGCAGAGAAGCATTCCCATCAAGCTCGCTCCAAGCCGTCCGGCCCGGCAATCTTGATGGGCTTCAAAAAACCCGAAAAATTTTAGTGGATTATTTGGTGTGCTTTGCTACATTCCCGCCCCTTTGAAGCATTGGCTGGTAAATGTGAGCCGAAAATTGATTTGAGTTGTGACCGCAAAGAAAAAAGAAAATAAAGAAGTTGCGCCGCCGGTTGCGCCGCGCAGTGGTGTGAAAGCCTTGGCCACTTCGGCCGCCATTCTTGGTCGCCCGATTGCCAAGGCGGGTGCCGGTCCGGACTTGAAGAAGGTCAAGCCGGAGTGGCAGAAATTCTGCCTGCATCTGCTGGAGTTGCGCGAGCAATTGACCAAGCAAATGACCGGTCTGGCCCAGGAGTCCGCGCAGGAAATGGCCGGCTACAGCCTGCACATGGCGGATTCCGGCACGGATAATTTTGACCGCGATTTCGCCCTGAGCCTGCTGTCCTCCGACCAGGACGCCGTTTACGAGATTGAGGAGGCGCTCAAACGGATTGATCGCAAGACCTATGGTGTTTGCGAGTTGACTGGGAAAACCATTCCCAAGGCGCGGTTGGAAGCGATTCCCTGGACGCGTTTCACCGTCGAAGCCCAGGCCCAATTGGAGCGCGAGGGTGCCTTGAAATCCCGCCGGCTTGGGTCCTTGGGATCCATTGATGCCGTCGGTGCCACCCCGGAAGTGGACGGCGACGACGATGAACATGCCGAGGAAAACCCCAAGGCGAACAACAAGGAGAAAGACTGATTTTTTATGGCCCGCGAAACCATCACCATCGAATGCTCGGAAGCACGCAAGGAAGGCAAGTCGCCTTCGCGCTACACCACCAGCCGCAATAAGAAATTGCAGACGGAAAAGCTGGCGGTCAAAAAATACAACCCCGCGCTCCGCCGCCACACGCTGCACAAGGAGATCAAGTAATTTATGCCCCGCAAGACCAATAAAGACAAGAAATCCGACAAGCGCGGCAACCGTGAAGCCCGCACACCGCGTCCGAAGCCGAAGTGCGACTTCACCATTGACGCGCTGGATTACAAGAACACGAATTTGCTCCGCACTTTCGTGACCGATCAGGGTCGCATTCTGCCGCGCAAATACACCGGTCTGCCCGCGCCTTACCAGCGCCGCATGACCGCCGCCATCAAGCGCGCGCGCCAGATGCTGTTAATGAAGTAGATTTTACGCCGCCCCGCTGTCCTTGCCGGCTGTGGGGCGTTTTTTATGCCATTCATCTGCAAACGGTTTGCAATTAAATGAACGCGAACACCATTTCGGTTTTATTCCAGATCTTTCTGGCGTTCGGCATTGCCCTGACCGGCGGCGTCCTGAGCGCCCGGTTTGCACGCACCCACCGCCAGCTTTGCGCCTTCATCAGTTTCGGGGCGGGCACGTTGCTGGGCGTGGCGGTTTGCGGCATTGCTCCGGAATGTTGGGAACCTCTGCGCGGATGGTTTCTCCCGGCGGCGGCTTCCGGCTATCTGCTGTTTGCCATCATCACGAAATACGTTTTTCACATCTGTCCGGCCTGTTCGGCAAGTCATTTTGACGAGACCACGACCCATCGATTGAACGAATTCGCCACCGCCATGATGATCGCGCTGGGGATTCATTGCCTCGTGGATGGGCTGGCGCTGGCGGCGGGATTGGAAGAGAGCGAACCGATCCGTCTCTCCATCACTGTTGCGATCTGCGTGCATAAATTCCCAGAGGGTCTTGCCTTGGGTGCGTTGTTGTTGGGCGGAGGTGTGTCCCGCAAGAAAATGCTGTGGCTGGTTGCGCTGGCTGAATCCACCACCATTCTGGGCGGCTTGCTGGGTTGGCTGGTGCTGAACCACATTCCCCCGGCGGCGCTGTCATTGACCCTGGCGGTGATGCTGGCCAATGCCTGCGGCGGGTTTTTATATCTCGCCATTCACGCAGTGCTGGGCGAAATCTTCAAGCATCACAAGGGTTTGGTGCTGGGAAATTTCTTGGCCGGGTTCGGGCTGATAGCCGGATTAATCCTGTATTTCCATCTGCGGGCCTGATGTGATGAAATCCTGTTCCCATCACCCTGCACATCAACCCCGGGAAATGTCCGCGTTGACGGGACGCCTGCGCCGTGAATCGCTCAAGGTCACCGGCCCGCGGGCGGCCATCCTCGAAATTTTAAGCCATCATCCACATCCGCTGACCATCAAGGAGATTTTCTCCCAACTGCCAAAGGGAGGCTGTGATTTGGCCACGGTTTACCGGGCCATGCAATTGCTGGAGAAGTTGCGGATGGTGCAGCGGTTTGACTTCGG
>JAJXXI010000368.1 GCA_021781185.1 bacterium | reverse complement strand
TCATGAACTCGTCATGCAAAATTTGATCGGCCTGTTGAGCGGTGACGGCGTTTACGTCCGGGATCAGGTTTTTGACGGAATCAATGATTTCGGGGCTGGGCTTGGCTGCGGGCACCGGTTTGGCCGTATTGCCGGCGGCCACCCGGGAAATGGCGCGGACCAGATCGTATTGCAGCGCTGGTTCCCAGTCTGGCTGCAGCCGGGCGAAGGTTTCCCGGCTCTTGCCGCTGGTAATGGCGAGGCCGAGAAAGCAGGGTTCACCCTTGTCGAGGTTGAAAGCCTGAATGCCGTCGGTGCTGGCCGCCGTGCTGTTGGTCCCGGCCGGATTTTCCAAGTGGGTGATCTCCACCTTGCCATTGCTGGCAACCTGCATGGCGTCGAGCAGTTGCGTCACGCGCCCGGCAAAGGCCTGAAGCGATCCATCCGCGCTGCCCGCCGGCAGCAATGAGTAATATCGGACTGTCACCGGCATTTCCAATCGGCCCAGCACATCTTTGGTCACAGTCGAAAGCTCGGCGGTGGAAGACCCGGCATGGTGGCGGTGAAACCACGCTCCGGCCAGCACGATGCCCAGAACAAAGGCGATGAGCGCCAGCAGCAGCGGGTCACGGCGGGAAGAAACCGGTGGTTGGACAGGAGTGGAAGCTGGTTTTGAATTCATGAAATGGTGCTTATTCTTTCGTCTTCCATTCTCAGTCAACCGGCGGACCTGTCAATTTAGAAATCCCCGAAAGCCAAATATGGCCTAGCATGAGGCAAATCATGGTTGGTTTCTCATGACGCTAGATTTCTATAGTGGGCACCAGAAATAGTCATCCGGTGGGCGGCGATTGAACCGGGATTCGCCGGTGCCGGGTGGTGGATGAAGAAGACGGAATTATTTTCAGACTCTGGTTAGCATGAAATATTCATCATACAGCAAAGTTGTCATGGCCTTGGCATTGTTGGGCTTGGGGGGGGGCGGAATGCCGCTGATTGCGCAGCCGGTGCAGCATCTCTCCATCACCGAACCGGGCGGTATGCCCGGCTGGCCGGTCCTGACTGGCATCAGTCAGGTCACCAACGAAATGCAACTTACATGGGATGGGCCGTCCGGCTATTATCAGGTGTTTCAAAAAAGCAACAGCCTGGCGGCTTCCTGGATGGCCTTGGGAAAGGCGACTAATCTGGCCCGCATCACCACCATCACCAAGCTTTACAGCAACGCCTTTTTCCGCGTTTCTGGCCCGGCCCCGAAATATGCCGGCTATCAGGTTTGCATCACCTGCCATTCCAGTGTTTGCCAATACGTGACCAACACGCCGCACGCCCAAGCCTTCAGCGATCCGGCGTTTGTAGCGGCGCACGGACAGAACAACGCCGCCTGTCTGCCGTGCCATACGGTGGGCTATGGACTGCCCACCGGTTTTGTGAGCGCATCGGCGACCCCGCAGCTTGCGGGTGTGCAATGTGAGAATTGTCACGGCCCGGCGGCAAATCATGCGGCCAGCCCGAACGATCGCGCTGTGATCCCGCGTGTTGAAATTGCCGCCACCGTTTGCGGCGGCTGCCACAGCGGCACGATGGCCCCCACTTACGATGAGTGGGCCTCCAGCGGCCACTCGGCCGTTGTGCCGGACGCGTTGCAGGTGATGGGCGGCAGCACCAACAACATTCGCAGTTGTGGCGTCTGCCATTCCGGTTCCGCCCGGTTGGACCTGCTGAACGGAAATGATCCGGCTGTCACGCTCGTGAACGATTACAATCTGCCGCAAACCTGCGTCGTTTGCCACGATCCCCACGCGACGAATGCCAATCCGGTCCAGTTGCGCAATCCCCTGTTCTCCACCAATAATTTTGAACTCACCAGTTCGGACACGGCCTCGGTTGGGGCATTTACCAACAAATACAACGCCAACACCGGCATCAATCTATGCGCCCAGTGCCACAATGACCGGGGCGCTTCCTGGACCACCACTTCCCGCGCGCCGCATCATTCGGTGCAGTATAATTTCCTGCTGGGTTCGGTCGGCGAACTATTGAACGGTTCGGCCACCTTCAATCCCGGATCACATGCCGGCCTGCCGTCGTCTGCGGCATATTCCGCCTCGGGCACGTTCTACCTCACCAACCAGTGCGCCTCGTGCCACATGCAGGATGACAGTGCCGGTCTGGCCAGCCATTCTTTTACAATTGCGAGCGACCAAGTCTGCCTGAACTGCCATGTCACTCCTCCTGAAGTGCTGGAGCAAACTTATCTGACCCCGGCCATCTCCAACAGCGTGACCGTGTTGATCACAGCGCTGAACCGCTGGGCGGCGGTGGCCAGCCAGACAAATTCATTGCTGGCCGGCACCAATATCGTGGCTTGGGAATACGCCACGCCCGGTGGATTGACCTGGCAGACGAATTCGGCCGGTGCGGTGACCAGTTGGTCGCTGGACAATCCGGTGACTTTCACCGGGCTGAGCGACGCGCTCCAGACGAACCTGCCGCCCCAGGTCATGCGCGCCCGATTCAACCTGTATCTCGTTTTAAACGACGGCAGCATGGGCGCACACAATCCCAGCTTCGCGCTCAACCTGTTAAGTGCCGCGCAAATCTGGATGACCCAGGTGTTGCCATGAGCTGGCGAGTGGAAAAAAACACTTAAAAATTATCGGGCACGAGCAATTTTAAATCGCATGAAGACCTTCTTATTTTTCAACCGGCTCTGGCTTCTCTGCCGGCAGAAGCGCGGCGTGGCCTGGACCGCCGTCATCGCCGTGCTGCTGCTGACGGCCATTTCCTGCACCTCGCTGTCGCGGCAGGCCGTGGTTCTCCCCAACGTGCCCGGCGCGAAATACATCGGCTCCGCAGAGTGTGAAATGTGCCATGACCAGATTTGCCGCGATTTCAAGACGGCGGACCATTCACGGCTGATCGCGCAGGGCAACAACGGTTTCAACGCCGGCTGCGAATCCTGCCACGGCCCTTGCAGCCTGCATGAAGATTCCGGTGGCGACATCAAGCCGCCGTTCAGCTTCACCTCCGGCCGGCCGCAGCCGGAAGGATTAAGCGGCCGCTATCCGCTGAACACCTCGCGCCAGATTGAGAACATGTGCTACCAATGCCACATGGACGTGCGGGGCCAGTTCAATCTGCCAAACCATCACCCGGTTCCCGAAGGGCGCATGACTTGCATCCAATGCCATCCGCCGCACAAGGGCATTGCGATGGCCGGCGGCAGCACGCAACTGCTCTCGCAGGAGGAAAACTGCACGCAATGTCACCAGTCGCAAAAGGGCATGTATGTGTTTGAACACGAAGCGATGCGGGAAGGCTGCACCACCTGCCATTCGCCGCATGGCAGCGTCAACCCGAAGATGTTGATCGAACGCAACGCGAACCTCTGTTTGAAATGCCATTTTCAGCAGGTCAAAAACGGTGCCATCCTGATCGGTGGCGTGGATCACTCGTCGCGTTTGAGCCAGGGCACCTGCTGGACCGCCGGCTGTCATGAGGCGGTTCATGGCTCGCGCGTCAGTCCGTCCCTGAGATTTTAACCCCTGTTTCGGAAGCCGATGAAAAACAAAACTCGCAAATCAAAAAAATTCCGCGCCCTGCGGCGAAGCAACCAGTTGGGGCAGTCGGTGGTGGGAGCGTCCCTGCTGGTGCTGGGCGCACATGTCAGGGCGGCGGATGCCATCACGCCCGCACAGGCATTTGAGGGCGGCACCAACACTTATAGCAACTGGGTTGAACTTTCCACCGGCGGTCTGATGACCTCGGGCAACAAGAGTCAGGCGGCGCAGGGGCAGCAGCACAACACGGGTGCCTTCGGCGGCATTGAAGATCTGCATTACCAGACGTCCGTGGCCACCAAGACCACGCTCACGCTGGACGGTCATGCGCTTT
>JAJXXI010000021.1 GCA_021781185.1 bacterium | reverse complement strand
AATTTAACCGGATATCGCGCAATGCCGAGCCAGGGGAAAACTTTTTTGGCCAGTGGATACAGGTGGCCGGCCTGACCGAGCGCCAGCACCCAGCAACTCAGAACGGCAATGACCACGACCAGGGTGGTTCGCGTCCGCACGCACCAGGCGGCGGCGGCGGCAAGCACGAGGACGCCCAGCCCGGGATAATAGGACATGAGGAAATCTTGACCGTGCTGAAACCAGTTGCCCTGCGGTGAAAGATAATTGTGGAACAGCGGCACCACGAGATTCGCCCAACCCCAGCCGGGCATCGCCCAGAATGCCTGCTCATAGTTGGTGTCCCGCTGCGAATGCGCCAGCAAATCGAAAAACGGCAGCATCTGCACCATGGTGATGCCGGCCGCGAGCACAATGACCACGGCTGTGCGGCGGGCTGAAAGCCAGAGGCTGAGGTCGCCGGCCAGCCATTCCGCCAGCCACAGCGCGGCCAGAAACATCCAGCCCAACAGGGTCAGTTCCGGCGTGGCCGTCAGCACCTGCAATGCGCTGACGATGGCGGCGAGGGCCAGCCAGCGTCCGCCGTTTCGCCACGCTTGAGTCACCGTCAACACCACCCATGGCAGCCAGCCGAACGACTCGATATAGTTGCCCCACTGGAAGCAGGACAGCACGCCGCCATTAAAAACATAGGCCAGGCCCGCGAAGCTGGCGGCGAATCCATCCGCTCTCCAGTGGCGGACCAGGGCATACATGCCCCAGCCACCCAGCAGCAAGTGCAGCAACAGCGAAAGGTTGAGCGACCAGGGCTCAGGCAGCAGGGCAAACAGCCAGTTGCCCGGATACCAACTGCCCATCTGCGCCATGAACGGCACACCGCAATGGCTGTAAGCATCCCAGAGCGGCAGTTCGCCGTGAAAGAGTGATTGCTGGAAGAAAAACCCAACCGGATAACCCAGCGCGCCGGCATCGCGGAAAAAAAATGTGTTCAGCCCGAGGATGACCTTGGGGAAAACCGCCAGCATCACGGCCGCCAGCACCAGCAGAAATCGGCGCGGGCTCCACCAATCCTCCGCCGCCGGCACTGGCGGAGCGGCCTTCATCAGCCGATGAAGGCTGCGTGGACGGCTTTCACCGCCTGTTCGCCTTTCGCGAGGTCAATGACGACGGAAATCTTGATTTCGCTCGTCGAGATCATGTCAATGTTCACCCCTTCGTTGGCGAGCGTTTCAAATAATTTCCCCGCCACGCCGGTCTGCGATTTCATGCCGACGCCGACGATGGAGAGCTTGCCAATCTTTTCGGCGGTGATCACGTCGCGGAAGCCGAGTTCTGCCCGCAAGCCTTCAATGACCTTTTGCGCCTTGAGCAGGTCCGGCTTGTCAGCGGTGAACGAAATGTCGGTGGCGGGCGTGCCGGTGCCGTGGCTGATGTTTTGGATGATCATGTCCACGTTCACGGTGGCGTCGCCGAGCGCCTTGAAAATCTTCGCGGCCACGCCGGGTTTGTCGGGCACGCCGACGAGGGTGACCTTGGCCTGGTTTTTGTCGAGGGCGACGCCGCGCACGACGACGCCTTCCATGCTTTTCGTTTCTTCTTTCACAATGGTTCCGGGGTTGTCATTGAGGCTGGAGCGGACCTCGAATATGACTCCAAATTTTTTCGCAAATTCCACCGAGCGGCTCTGCATCACCTTGGCGCCGAGGCTGGCGAGTTCGAGCATTTCATCGTAGGAAATCTCGGGCAGCTTTTTCGCGTTGGGCACGATGCGCGGATCGGTCGTGTAAACGCCGTCCACGTCCGTATAAATCTGGCACAAGTCAGCCTTGAGCGCGGCGGCCAGCGCGATCGCCGTCAAATCCGAACCGCCACGCCCCAGCGTGGTGATCTGGCCTTCGCTCGTTTCGCCCTGGAAACCGGCGACGATCACGACATTGCCGGCCTTGAGCGCGGCGTGAACTTGTTTGGGCGTGATGTTGTGGATTTTGGCCTTGGTGTGAACGCCGTCGGTGACGATGCCCGCCTGCGCGCCGGTCATGGAAACCGCCGGCACGCCGATCGTGTGCAGGGCAATGGCCGTGAGCGCGATGGTCTGCTGTTCGCCGGTGGCGAGGAGCATGTCCATCTCGCGTTCGCTGGGCAGGGGGGCGATGTCCTTCGCCAATTTAATCAGGCCGTCGGTGACGCCGCTCATGGCCGAGACGACGACCACCACCTGATCACCGCGTGAACGGTAGTCCGCCACGCGTTTGGCAACGTTCTTGATGCGGTCGGTGTTGCCGACCGAGGTGCCGCCGTATTTCTGAACAATCAATGCCATACGAAATTGCCTGGAATCACGTGCTGAATCCGCAGCCGCCGAAGTCCGAAGGGTGAGAAAGTGTAACAGGCGCGGGACGTTTGAAAAGTGCGGAGTTGCGCGGTTCAGGCTTTTGCCTGCGTTTCCACCCAGCGGGCCAGGAGCCAGAGCAAATCTGACAGCCGGTTCAGGAAGATGATGATTTCGGCGTTTTTGAGTTCCCCGGCGGTTTGGAGATCGCAAACGCGCCGTTCCGCGCGGCGGCAGACTGTCCGGGCGACATCCAGCGTGGCGGAATCCAAGGTGGCTCCCGGCGTGGCCCAGCCCTTGAAGCTGATCTGCTGCGCCTCGATTTCCTTGACTAGCGCATCGAGTTTGGCCGTCAAAACCGGCGTCACGAGGGAAAAACCGCCTTTGACGTAGCGTTCCAAATCTTCGTTGGCCACCGCCAGTTCGCCCATCAAAATGACCAGATCTTGCTGGGTGGCCAGCAGGTGGTCGCGGACAAAACCGTGCGTGGTGGTCGCACGGGCCAGGCCCAAGGCGGCGTTCAATTCATCCACGGCACCATAGGCCTCCACGCGCGGATGGTTTTTGGCCACGCGCCGGCCATACATCAACGCCGTGGTGCCGCCGTCGCCGGTTCTGGTGGCAATGCTCATTATTTTTTTCGGAAAGTGGTGTCGGGCCGGGTCAGACGCTGATAGTCCAGGATGCCTTTCACCAGGGCGGATGCAATCTGTTTACGATAGGCGGCGGTGAAGATTTTTTTGCCTTCAACCGGATGCGTCATGTAGCCGCTCTCGACGAGGATGGCCGGCATTTTTGCGCCGCGCAACACGGCAAACCGCGCCCGGCGCACGCCGCGGTCGTCCGCGTCCAGGTTTTTCACCAGCGCCCGCTGCACTTCATAAGCAAGCAGCAGGCTTTCGGTCTCGGCTGAATTGGCGGCGGTCTTGCCGTAGCTCGCGCCCCTGCCGCCGGCGTTGCTGGAACTGGCACCGACGGGGGTGATGCAATACGTCTCCGGCCCGCTGACCGTGCTGCGGCTGCTTTCTGTGGCGTTGAAATGCAGGCTCACAAACAGATCGGCATGAACGCGGTTGGCGAGGGCCGGGCGGTCATCCAAATCTACATATTCATCCTTGGTGCGGGTGAGGATGACTTTGAAGCCGGCGGTCATGAGCTGGCGGGACAATTCCTTGGCCAGCAGGAGCGTGTAGGTTTTTTCGGAATGCCAGCCATAGCGGTTGCCTGGATCCTTCCCGCCATGGCCGGGGTCCAGGACAATGGTGGTGATTTTCCGGTCGTCGGCCAGCCACGGAAACACCAGCGGTTCGACGGTCTTCTCCAGATCCAACTGGGCAATGAGAAAACCGCTCTTGTCCAGGGCCACGGGAAATGACAGGAGGACATTTACGCCGTTGATGGAGGCCATGCACGAATTTTTTTCAAATCCCAGCCGCGCTGCACCTTTGCTGAACAATGCGGTATTCACTTTTCCATCCCGAATCGAATCAAAACCGTTGTGATCCGCCCAATGCTCCAGGGAGACATAAGACTGCCCATTAATCCAAGCCGCTGGTGCCGGCAGGGCGAAG
>JAJXXI010000475.1 GCA_021781185.1 bacterium | reverse complement strand
TTGAGCGCAGAGTGGTTGCGAAACGCGCGCCTGTGGTGGGCATCTTTGGACCAAGTGCGGGAATCCGTGATGGATTCCCTACTAAACAGCTATATTGATGTGTTTGAACTGTAACTCGACAATATTTATTCTGTTCGTTGCTTGCTGAAAAATGGCCCAAAGTTGTTGTTTGCGATGAATGGCAAATTGTTTAACCAAGTGCCGATGTGGTTATATGTGGCGCTAGGGTTGGGGCTTTCTCTTTTTGGAGCCAATTTCACCTTTTCATCTAATGGTTTTTTCAGCCATTTCTCCCAAGAAATTGTCGGTTTTATTCGAGACCCTCAAACACAATGGCTGATACTGTTGTGCTTGTGCTTTTATTTCACCACACTCATGTTACTTCAACCGCGCCAACAAAAGGCTTCATTTTGGCGGTTGAACACGCGGGAATTGTTGATGATAGCCGTATTTGTAGTCGCGGCATTTTCTTACGTTGTTGACTATCCAGTCTCAACGCAATCGATCCAACCGCTTGTTTTGTTTGCGAGTGCAACGTTGGGTAAAGGGGCAGGTGTATTGGCTGCTTTCAAAAGGAGAAAATTGGAAGGAGAAAACAGAAATAATCCAGAACATTGCAGAAATAATTTGGCGGTGTTGGTCGAATTGATTCTGGTGATTCTGCTGGCTTTGGCTTCGATTTGGGAGACAAATGCCGGACGAGGTTTTGGATATGATGGTAATGCTCGTTGCTCCGGTCCCTGGGATAATCCGAACATTTTTGGTTTGTTGATGGGAACGGGAATCGCGTTGGTTGTTGGCTTATTGTTCCAAAGTCTAATCTCTAAAACCAAAAAACAGAAGGTAGAAGTCGGTAAATACACCGCTGTCATTTTGTATCTTTTGGCGGGAATTCTCATGGCTCGCGGGCTGTTGCACAGTTACAGCCGTGGCGCGTGGCTGGCTACGGGATTTGGGGTCACATATTTATTTATTTGGTCCACGGTCCGCAGTCCACAGTCCATGTTCTCGGGCCATTCGTGTGTTTCGTGGTTAAAAAACAACTGGTTCCCGCTTTCCGCCATTTTGTTTTCCGTGGTCGCTCTGTGTATTTGGCATTTTCGACAAACTGATTGGCTTCCGGCGCGCCGCGCCCTGTCGGCAATCAATGCAGTTGATTTTTCCTGGCGCAATCGCGTCTTAGCCTGGATGGGCGATCTGCAAATTATGGCGGAGCATCCCTGGCTGGGCGCGGGCTGGAATCAGCCAGACCCAATGTATGAGCATTATTATCTGCCGCCAAAACTCACCGAGAGCGCCGCCATTCAAATGAATGATTATCTCATGCTCGGGGCCACGCTGGGGATTCCAGCACTGTTTTGCTTTGGAATGTATTTGTGGCTCTCGCTGACCAAGAAAGCAGAAATCGGAAATCGGAAATCGGAAACCAAACACCTCATCCGCCCTTCGGGCACCTTCTCCCCATCCGATGCGGAGAAGGGCTCTTTGGACTGGATGCAAACCATTTGCTGTGCGGGAGCCATCGTGTTGCTGGTTGGGTTTTGGTTTGATGGGGGGCTGTTCAAACTGCCCACGGCGGCGACGTTCTGGATTTTGTTGGAATTGGGGAGTGTCAGTAACCGCGAATGGACACCAATTAACACCATGATTGAGCCGCAAAAAGGCACAAGTGACACCTCATCCGGCCTGCGGGCACCTTTTCCCCTTCCGGTGCGGAGAAGGAAATTCTTTTGCGCACTTTGCGCATTTTTGCGGCCATGCACCGGGTTTGTTCCGGTTCTCGTTCTGTTGCTTTTTGTTGGCGTATTGTTCTGGGCCAAAGCACAAGATCCGTTTTCGCGGAAATGGTTTGCGGTCAAGGCGGCGGATGGCGGGACCGTGAAATGTGTTGCGGTCTTGCCCAAGCCTATTCGCCCGCGTCCAGTCGTTATTTATGCCCACGGCTCCGGCGGCAAACTGATGAATGACGGCTTTGAACTGCGGCAGATGGCGGAAATGGGGATGGCCACTGTTAGCTTGGAATACAATCAGAGCAACGGGGTTGTCTTCAACGACCAGTTCAACGCGTTGTTGCAATACATTAGTCGGCAGAAATGGGCGGATACCAATGCTTTTGCTTGGGTGGGATTTAGCCTGGGGGCAAACCGGATGCTAGATTTCGCATTGCAGTATCCGGGACAGCAACCGCAATTGATGGTCCAGCTAGGCGGGGCGGGACTGCCTGATGCAGCCAGAAGTCAGAAGTCAGAAGTCAGTTTGAAATGCCCCGTTCTACTCATTCATGGGGAGCAGGACGAAATCTTTCCGGTGGCAGACACTAAACGGCTGGCAGTTGTTCTCCAAAGCAATGGAGTGCCGGTGAAATTAAAAATCATTTCCAGCATGGGGCATAGCACTGGGGCAGACGGGGGATCGGTTTTTCGCGGCATCGGGGAATATTGCATGACACATTTTAGCGGCGAGCAGGCATTGCAGAATTATCATTCCATTGCCCAATGGCAGGCAGAAGCGCCGCCGTTGTGGCCGTTCTTGCTACCAGCAGTGGCATGGGCCGCTGGCTGGCTTGTTTGGTGGATGTTTGGACGGTGCAACAGCGCCGCTCTACCAAGAAGGCCGCTTACGCGGAGTGAAATTGCCTTGCGTTGGCTGGCGGCTTTGCTGGCGACCTGGGCTTTGGTCGAGACCGCTCTTCATTTGGTTCCGCCATGTTTGCCAGTGAGTGAAAGGACGCTGGACATTGCCCGTCGCTTTTTAATTCTGCCAAAGGAGAATTCAGATTTTCAATTTCTGGCCGCACAACCAATCTGGCACGGGCAAAAGCTGAAAACTTTGCTGACGCATGTGGAATTAGCCTGCTACAACCGCGAACTGATTAACTGGCAACTGGATGACACCATTTATCGGGACTTCGTTCTGTCACCAGTCATCACTGGCGATGCCGGGGAACAATTGAACTGGCGGCGTCCGTTATGGGAGGAATTTTACCCGCGCGTCCGGCGCGAATCTTCGCCGGAAGATGCGGCCAAAATTGTTGTGCGTCACCTGCGCGAACGGGTAACCATCATTGGCGGCCTGTCGCGCGGAGAAACACCGGACGGAACACGCCCGGCGATGAGGGCATCGCAGGCACGCGCAACGCCAGGCCAACCCGCAGGCGAGGACGCCCGCGCTACAACGGCCGACCTGCCGCATGAAGTGCCGGACATCTGGCGGCGACAGATCACTGATGAAGTCGGGTTTGAAATCGTATACGTCGCCGCGCTGCGTTCGGTCGGCGTGCCGGCACGATTAAGTCAAAAACAGAAGGCAGAATATTTCACTGGTGCCACATGGGAGCAAACTCCCCGCCCTGTGTTATTCATTGCGGGCAATTGACCAGGATGTTGTGTTGAAATCATTAGAATTCACTCTGGATGGGATTTTACTCAATGCCCAAAACAGTTCTAAAAATGAACTGACAAAAGCGGTCTTTCAAAATAATAGCTAGCAAGAAACTCTTGCGTTTAAGATTAACAACTGACAATGAGTTCTATGCTTGCTTTCACAGGGCGTTTGACATGTTTTTTGTTTTTGTTCCTCACAATTGGTGTTTTTGCGAAATCATTTTCTTTCGATGGAACCATTACTAAAAGAGTGCTTGCCGACGGAGTATTGCAAACAAATGAAGTTCGGAATTTTAGTGTAGCCCGCCGTTTCTGAGTTCGTGACCTCAAAGAGGGGAATCAATACGCTACAAGGCTGAAGGGGCGGGCATGGTGGAGGGAGCCCGAAGGGCGACCGGAACCATGCCCGCCCCCCCCGGCGGCTCTAATAAGGAAAACAAACATGAGTAGTAGCAACACATCCGCAGCCACGAACCCGAGTCCTGAAAAGAAACGCCGTTATC
>JAJXXI010000310.1 GCA_021781185.1 bacterium | reverse complement strand
CACCCTGCGTGCGGGCGAGGAGAATTTCATTTAGCGAAAGAAAGGATTCGAACTCGTCCAGAAACTCGCTGTAGTCTTCCACCACCTTCTTCGTCTGCGCGAGCCATTCGTCGCCAACATCCGCGCGAACACCGCCAAACCTCATGTAATTACACATCATCCGCGCGCCACTGACACTCTCAAAGAGGTCGAGGATTTTTTCACGTTCACGGAATGCATACATCATTGGCGTGCCGAGCGCGCCCATGTCCTGCACAAAAAAGCCAATGAGACAGGTGTGATTCTGGAGGCGGGTGAGTTCCGCCATGATGACGCGGATGTATTCGGCGCGTTCAGGCACCGCGAGGCCGGCAAGTTTCTCAATGGTCAGCGCGTAGGCCCAGTTGTTCGTCATCGAACAGAAATAATCCAGCCGGTCCGTGTAGGGCATCGTGGCCAGATAGGAAATGTTTTCGCCAATTTTCTCGTGGTTGCGATGCAGGTAGCCAAAGACCGGCTTGAGTTTCACAACTTCCTCGCCATCCAGCACCACATCCATGCGGAACACGCCATGCGTGGAGGGGTGATGCGGCCCCATCGAAATCTCCAGGAATTCGCCAATCGGAGAACCACTCTCGTCGGTTTTGGGCAGCACCTCGTAATTCTTCGGCGGCTGGGCGCTAAAAGTGTTCACGATTGCACCTCCGCTTTCGGTTCGGCCGGATAATGTTTCTTCGCCTGCGCCAGAACGTCGTCGTGCGGCGTCGGCTCGTATTCAAAATCGTCCGGCGCAACGTAATCCCGGCGCATCGGAAAGCCCACAAACTCGTCCCACATCAAAATGCGGCGCAAATCGGGATGACCATCGAAAACGACGCCATAGAGATCATAAACTTCGCGTTCCTGAAATTCCGCGCCGCGCCAGAGCGGCGTGAGCGATGGCAAATGCGTCTTGTCCGCCCGGTTCTCCGTGCGCAACCGCAACACCACGGGACCGTGCTTTAGTTCCATGGAATACAGGTGATACACCACTTCGAGATAGCCGGGGCGCAGCGTTTTCTTCACTTCCTCAACTTCCTTTTCCACGCCGTCCACCACCTGCTTGCCCTTGATTTTTTCGGTGGCCTCCTTGTCCGGCCAGTCAATGCCGGTGACGTTGGAGCAATAATCCAGGCGCAACTGCGTGTCGTCGCGGAGAAATTTCGCCACGGCAAAACCGTTGGCCGCGTCCACCAGCAACGAGCGGTCGCCCGCCGGGCATTCGTTCGGCAGCAACTCGATCTTGGCCGCCGGCACAGCGGCTTCGAGACGCGACTTGATTTGTTCGAGTGTTTCCACGGTAAAATGCTTTTATCGCTTGATCAACGGCGGATGCCAGACTCCGGGATTTTTCGACGGTTCGAGATCGTGCGGGCCATAGACCGGCACGGGGAAGTCACCCGGAATATCGGCATTCAAATGACGCGGCCGATCCGGCCCGGTGAGTTTCTGGTTCTTGATTTTCTCCTGCAACGTCATGATCGCATGGATGAGCGCCTCCGGCCGCGGCGGACAGCCGGGAATCATCACGTCCACCGGCAGATAACGATCCATCCCCTTCAGGACATTGTAGCCCTGCTTGAACGGTCCGCCGGAAATCGCGCACGCGCCCATCGCGATGACATATTTAGGCTCGGGCATCTGATTGTAAATCCGCACAACGAGCGGGGCCATTTTCTTGGTGACCGTCCCGGCGACAATCATTAAATCCGCCTGACGCGGCGAAGGACGAAACACTTCGGCACCAAACCGCGCCAAATCGAAGCGCGCCATGGATGCCGCCATCATCTCGATGGCGCAGCAGGCGAGACCGAACGTCAGCGGCCACACGGAATTCGCGCGTCCCCAGTTATACAGGTCTTCGAGCGTCGTCACATAGACGCCCTGCTTCTGCAATTCACTTTTTAAGCCTTCTTCAATCATGGCAATGGTCTGCTGTCAGTTCCAGGTTAAGAACCCCTTACGCCACGCCCACACAAGCCCTTCGACCAGCAGCAGCAGAAAAACAATCATCGCCATAAACGCGCCAACGGGCAGGCCGGTGAACGCCACGGCGAACGGCAGCAGAAAAATCGTCTCCACGTCAAACACCAGGAAGATGATGCCGTAGAGGTAATACTCGGAACGGAAATGAATCCAGGCGTCGCCTTTGGATTCAAGGCCGCACTCGTAGATCGCATTCTTGTCCTGACCTGGTTTATTTGGCGAAAAAAACTTTGCCCAAGCCCAGGCCGCCGCGAGCGGCGCAGCGGCAAACCCCACCGCTGCTCCGGCGAGCAGAAGAAGAACCAGATATGAACTTGTGGCTGTTGGCATCAGTCTGTTTGTCCCGGTCCAATCATTGAACCGTAACGACGGGCATAGGTTTAACAGACCACAGACGCCGGCGATTTACCAATTTTAGCTTTTGCTGAACAAAAATTGTTTAGCAAGAAGCGGCTCAGCTAAAACCAAGGGGTGGATTCCCTTATAAAACTAATCCGCCGTTTGTATTTCCTCGAAAAATCAGGACTTTGCGGCTTTGTAGATCGGCTTGGGCACGACGAGGGCGGCAAATTGTTTGCCACGAATCTCAATCTCAACCTTCGTGTCCGGCTTCGCGAATTCCGGTGGAAGGTAACCCATGCCGATGCCGACATTGAGCGATGGGCTTTGCGTGCCGCTGGTGACGATACCGGCGCTCGCGCCGTTCACCCAGATTGGATAATGCGGCCGCGGCGGCGCGGATTTCTCAGCCATTTTGAACGCCACGAGCTTTTTCTTCACGCCGTTGGCCTTTTGCTCTGCCAGCACGGAACGGCCAATGAAATCGCCCTTTTCGAGCGAAACAAAAAACCCGACACCGGCCTCAATGGGCGTGGTGTTCTCATCCAGTTCGTGCCCGTAAAGCGGATAGCAGACTTCCGTGCGCAAGGTGTCGCGCGCCCCGAGGCCGGCGGGCTTGAGGCCGAACGGCTGACCAATGAAAATCAATTTGTCCCAGAGATGCTGGATGTCCGTGTCCGGGCCGAGAATTTCAAAACCATCCTCACCCGTGTAACCGGTGCGTGAAACCAGCACGTTGTGATTGTCGAAATGAAAACCGGCGATCTGATTTTTCTTCAAGCGGGTCACCTGCTCCACCTTGCAAATCGAGGCGGATGAACCGGGGATGCATTCATTGACGAAATCCTTCACGCGCGGCCCCTGCACGGCAATGGCGGCGTAATGGTGCGAAGCATCGGTGAGATTTAGTTCGCCGCCGGAAAACTTTGCGGCCTGCGCCTGCAACCAGGCGACATCAACTTCAATCCGTGAGGCATTGATAATGAGCAAATAGGCATCCGCCGAGAGGCGGTAGGCATAAAGGTCGTCAATGACTCCACCGTGCTCGTTGCACATCAGCGTGTATTGGCCCTGGCCGGATGCCAGTTTGCGAATGTCGTTCGTGAGGACCGAATTCAGGAATGCCTGCGCGCCGGCACCGCTGACAGTGACTTCACCCATGTGGGAAATGTCAAACAGACCGGCAGCCTTGCGAACGGCAAGATGTTCATCGGTGATGCTGGCATATTGAACGGGCATTTCCCAGCCACCGAAATCTATGAGTCTGGCACCGGCCTTCTGATGCGAAGCAAACAACTGAGTGCGTTTCAACATAACGTATATTCCACAGAAAACACTTTTTGCGCGCGTATAAAAGACAAAACATATGAGGCTCCTTCAACCCCCCGGCTGGTTGGCCGAGCGCAACCGCCAACCGCAGCGCTATGTCTGGCGTGCCGAGGGGGCCGCCATCCTGGAAAAAATCACCCGCGCCCGCGCTAAACTCGAAGAAATAATGGCAGACATTTCAAGGACACTAGACAAGTGTAGTCCGCCTTACAGATTACATCACG
>JAJXXI010000714.1 GCA_021781185.1 bacterium | reverse complement strand
GTATTCCGCCATGATGGAAGTCAGCTCCGGCGCAACCGCAGAGCCGAAATCACGCGCAAATTGAGGCTCCATCAGATCATAGGTGTTCGTGCCATTCCAGGAATGCGGGTTCCAGGCGAGTTTTAAAAAATACTCCATGTCCAGTTCCGCCGGTTTCAAATCACCGACGTTCAGCATCCACACTTTGTTCGCTCCATAGTCAAAGGCTTTGGTCATTTCCTCGGCGATGAGCGCAGGCGGTGTGGAGCAGAGCCAGAGATAGTCCCGCGGTTGGCCCCAATAGGACACATGATAATAAACCCCGGCGCCCCCGGTGCGTGCCCGTTCCTTCGCGTCGGAGAATTCACGAATATAACCATAGTTGTCGTCCGGCCAGACCAGCGTGATATCGTCCGGCAAATGCTTCATCAACCGGTAAAGCGGGAGCACTTCCTTGTAGGGGCAGAAAATCTGTGGCACTTGCGTTACATCCGGATTCACCCAGCGGGACAGCATTTGACGTTGGTCGGCGATAATAGTTTCAAGGCGTTCGGCTTTTTCACGAGGGCTGCCCCCGCCGGGCATGCCACCATCGTGAATGCCGCGCATTCCCATCGTGTAAATATTTTCGTATTTCCCGTTCGCGCGCACACGATTCTCCCAGTAGCTCAAAACCCCTTGAGGATTGGTGACAAAGTTGTAATCCCCATCGGTCTTTTCGTTCCACTCGCTTACGTTGTTGCGCAGCATTTGTTCACAATGAGATGACCCCATCACAATGCCGTATTCATCCGCAAGTTTCGCGTCAACGGGAAAGGAATTGAAGGCGGCTGTTCCCGGATGCATTGCCGGCCACAGATAATTGGCGTTCAACCTCAATAGCAGTTCAAAAATTTTCGCGTAGGTTTTCGGGCCGATGTTGCCCGTCTTCGGTTCAAACGTCTTCGCCGCCCACGGACGCAACCCCCAGTCCTCATCATTCAGAAAAATCCCGCGATACTTGACGGCGGGCGGCCCTTGTTTGAGCAAGGTTCCGTGCAAGGCCAGCAGCTTGTGCTTTTTCACCGGCACATCCGCCCACCAATACCATGGGGAAACGCCGATAATTTTGGACAACTGGTAAATGCCATAAATGGTTCCGCGCCGGTCGCTGCCTGCAATAATCAGCGCGCGGCTTACACCGGGCATCGGCTGCTTTACCACTTGAAGAACATAACTTTCCCACTGTCCGGCAATTCCGTTGGTGCTGAGTTGTTCCGATTTTGCCAACCGGTCAATTATCTCGCTGTTGCCAATCGTGCCGATGATGATGGGAACTTTTATTCCGGCCAAAATGTGATTTTCCACCTCCGGTTTCGTTCCAGTCACCCGGGCAAAATCCTGGGCCAAATCGCCGACGGCCCGCCGCACGGCGGCAGTGGAATTTGGGTCAACGATCAAGCAGGCCGCGTTTGCTCCGTCGAAGAGAATGCAATCCTCCTTGACTGGCGCGGTTGTGAGCACAAGTCCTCCAAAAACATGCCCGCCAGTGAATGCAACGACGATGCATACAAGGCGCTTAATAAATTCCAAGCCAGGGATTCTGTTCATATTTTGCCTCCACCGAAAAGCCAACGAACGCATCAACGATTTGTTTAGGCCGCAGCGGAAAACTACGATTACACCAAATTTACCGGACCGTGACCAATACCACATACGAGTGATCTCGTGCCGGCTTTGGGAAAAGCGCCAGGCGGCTCGCCAGCGACATCGATCTGAATACAACTTGCTCGCAATGCGGAGGAATAACTCGTTTGTGGTATTCCCGTTTTTTAATGGCCGGTTAAACTTGCCGCTGATCACCGCTCAATAACAAAGCACAAAAACCAAATAAACATGAAAAAAGCCATAGCCCTAATCACTGCGTTGTCAGCCATGTCCGGATTGACCCAAGCGCAAACCATAGCGCTAAACTCATTCACGCAGGCGGCCGCTTACAGCTTTGTTACCACATCCGGCGCATCATCCAGCGGCTTTACAGATACTTATACCGGAACCGCTGCAAGCCATTACAATTACGCCAACCTAACCGGCGGCCAACTGCTTATCAATGTGGGCGATACCGCAAAATTTACCTTCGATATTTCGACGACCCAAATATCTGCGAGTGACCGAAATTTTGATTTCGGTTTTGATTTTGGAGTCGGACTTTTCCGTTCTTCAATTGATTTAGGCACACCGGTAACCAGTTTAGCAGTCAATGGTTATAACGACACATACCCGATGGGAACCATCCCTGGAGCGCAGGCGATTTTCAATTACTCGACCTCACCCGGAACCGCCAGTTTTATCACTGCGGCCAACACCTCCGGGGCCGGCACCACAATTCCACTTTCCCTGAGTCTCACGCGCACGGATACCTCAGCCTGGACCATGGATCTCGCGTGGGGCACACAGGACTACATTTACAGCATCACCAACTACGTTCCAGGAGACATTAGCGGCAGCGGAACGGCCGATTACGCACTGGACAGTGTTTACGTTGGCACCACCAGCACCACTTTGGTATCGGGCGACAACTATACTATCTCCAGTGCCCAGCTAACAATCACCAGCGTGCCTGAGCCGGCGACGATGGCCTTGTTCGGCGGAGGCTTGGCGCTAATGCTGGCTTTGCGGCGTTCGCGCCAATAATCCGAGAGGCTGTTAATTGAATAAGCAAGCGGGCTTTTCGGCCCGCTTTTTATTCAGAATCAATTGCCCGAAATGCTGAGGGGCCGGTCAGTTGATAATCATCGGGGCATGGAACAACAGGAACAACACAGCGAGACATCACTTCAATCGATAAATCGCGACATCCGCCACGCTGAAGCCATGATGCGCTTGAAGGTTCAAGTGCGGCCCCTGGTAAATGCCCATCTGCTCCCGAATTGAAGTTGGTCCATGGTCTGCGTAATCAGCAACCGGGACTGACGGTTCAACATAGCCGATCGGCCCACGGTAAGTAAACAGGGTTTCCTTGGCAGTAAGCTGGCTGGGGAGTATTTGTTCACTCATCTGAACGATGCACCGACCGTTCTGATCCGGCGAGACGTTCCACTCCACCCGGAAATGATACCACTTTCCAAGTGTGACCCGTTGCTCTCCGAATTGCCGTTTCTCAATGCTGTCCGGCGCATCGCCACCAAAGAGAATCACCCACTCAAGCACATTGCTCGTCCCCGGTTCGACCTGAAGCGAAATGGGCGGCGACTTGGCGCGACTATCAATCGCGTGGCCTTGATGCCACTGATGGAGAATGCACCAATTGCGACCACCGTCCGGACGCCGGATTTTGACCGGAGTAAAATTGTCATCCAATTTCAGGCTAAATTCGCTGACGAACGTCTGGTGCAGCGGGGCCAGATGGAGATAATGTTCCTGCCGGGCCTTGAAGTCGCTTTTCCATTGCGCCGTGCAAAGGTAATGAAGAACGCGTCCACCGATGACGGGATCATTGATGGTTGTGAAGTTTTGAGGACCGGTTCCGTGGCCTTCACATTTGGCGTTAATTTTCTGACCGTTGACTTCCAGGTCGCCATCCGGCTTAAGCCACCAATTGGTGCTGCCCGGAAAAGCAACTTTCAGAATTGCAATTCCGGTCGGTGGTTCGACCGCGCTCGCCGACGCACTCGCCAGCCAGGCCAAAAGCCAGACCGCCACCGGCAGTATTCTTAATTTATTCCAACTCATTCTAAAACAACCTCATTTCACCATGATCAGCTCTTTGCGCATGGCACCGCATGTTTAAGTTTGATGTGCGTGCGGCGACTCAAAGTCAGCCACTTCAGCAGGTTAAAATGTTTCATGATTCAACAGCTGCAATTCGATTCCCGCCATGATGAACGGGCCAATCGCCTTGAGATCATTGTCCAGAATTGGTTCCCGCACATAATAATGAA
>JAJXXI010000677.1 GCA_021781185.1 bacterium | reverse complement strand
GTCAAGCGAGACGCCGGACAACATGCCGTTGTAGAGCACGCGTTCGAGCACATCCACATACTTTGCATCGCCGTGGAGCAGGAAGAGGCGCTGGTTCCAAAAGCAGTTGGCCACCGCGGCACAGGTTTCATTATAGGCGGTGAGGTTGGGCAGTTCGTAATTGCTGCCGAAGGCTTCCCCATCATGCCGCGCGCCGATGCCGCCGGTAAGATACAGTTTTTTGCCGACGCAGTTCGACCAGATGGTGTCAATGGCGCGGACGTAATTGGTGTCGCCGGTCAGCGCGGCCACGTCCGCCATGCCGCTGTAAAGATAGCCGGCCCGCACGGCGTGGCCGGCAGCTTCCGTCTGATCCACGGGCGGGATGCGGGATTGATGGTAATCATCGCCGCCGGGATAACTGCCGCGGACATCAATGAAGTATTTGGCGAGGCTGAGATACTTTTCCTGACCGGTGACGCGATAAAGCCTCGCCAGACCCATTTCGACAATTTCGTGTCCGGGCCAGAGATGCAGTTGATTGGTGCCCGGTCCGAAGACGCGGCAGAGCAGGTCGGCCTCTTTGATGGCGACGTGGAGCAAATTGGTTTTGCCCGTTGCCTGATAATGCGCGCAGGCCGCCTCGAACAGATGACCGGCGTCGTATAGTTCGTGGCTTTGGTTTTCTTCATTGACCCAGCGCTTGGGGCCGGACCAGGGATGCGGGTGCTCCGGATCAATTGTCCGGGCTGTGTAAAGATAGCCGTCCGGTTCCTGCGCCGAGGCGATGAGCGCGATCAACTTGTCGAGATAGGCGTCCATTTTGGGATCCGGTTGGACGGCGAGGCCGTAGGAGGCGCCTTCCAGCACTTTGTAGGGATCCGTGTCGTCGAAGGGAAAACCGGGCGGCTTGAGGTCGGTGATCTTTTCGCCGCGCAGCACGGCGGCGGCGCGCTCAAAATTATACATGCGCCCGGATTCCTCGCATTTACGGAAGGCGTAGGGAATGGTGGTGACGCGGTTGGTTTCGATGCGCGGTGCCCAGAAGGCGTCGTCAAAATGCACGGACGTAAACGGCACCGGCTGCACCGGATAATCATGAGCGGCGGCATAAAAAATCGAAGCCGCGAAGATGACGATGCAATTCACGAGGGTGAAGGGAACGGATTTCATGCCGCCAATCTGTTCCACTCAATCCGGCATGGCAATGGAAATTTCCGACTCAACCGGGTGGTCCAGTCAACGGTCAGGGCAGCCGGCCGTTCACTTCCAGTAATTCCAATTCACGTCTGGAAACAGGTTGTCGCGGGACTCGATTTCGCGAAGCCAGCTTTCGTCTATCTGCGTCAGCGTGAGCTGTTCGTGCAGGGCTATGAACCGGAGCAGGTGATCTTTCACGCGGCGGCGGGCGTAGTCCGGGCTGGTGCCGGCGCGCAAAATGAACGGCCAGTCGCTCGCCTGCGCGAGCAGCAGTTCGCGGGCGGCCTGCTGAAGCGCGCGGGCGCGCAGGCCGGTGGCGTCGGGAAAGCGGTTGGCCAAGCCGGTCATGCGCTCCTGCGCAATTTGCAGGTGCGGATAAATCCACTCGTTTGTTTCGTTGAGCCAGACGCGCCAGTAACCCTCCTCGCCCCAGCTCGAAGCGCCGGGCGTGGCGACCTGGTTTGTCGGGTGACGTTTCAGATATTCGCCGGGGGTGATCAGCGAAATTTCCTTCTGCTCATGGCACAGTTTGCGCGCGAGAAAATCCAGAAACTCCGGTCCTTCATACCACCAATGGCCGAACAATTCCGCGTCATACGGCGCGACGATGATGGGCGGCCGGTCGAGCAACGGCGCCACCTGGCGAACCTGCGCGAGGCGTTCCTCGAGAAAATGCCGGGCGTGCCCGCTGGCCGCCTGCAGGGCGGCATCCCGCTGGTAGATCTGCTTTTCTCCCTCACCGCCCGTGATGCGGTAGTATTTGATGCCGGTGAACCCCCGGCTTTCCGGCGACGGCAGATGCGGGCGGACGTAATCGAAATCCAAGTCAAACCCGATGTCGCGGTAGAAATCGCGGTAGCGCGGGTCGCCGGGATAACCTTCGTGCTTGCTCCAGACCTGGCGGGAAGAATCGTAGTCCCGCCCGAAGGCGGCGACGCCATTGGGGGCAAAAATCGGGGCGAAAGTGCCCATGCGCGGGCGGGGCTGGGCGTGGAGAATGCCGTGCGAATCCAGCGTGAACCAGCGGATGTTCGCCTCCTGCAAAAACTTTTCGATGCCCGTGGTGTAGGCGCATTCAGGCAGCCAGATGCCGCGCGGATCGCGGCCGAAGCAACTGCAGTAATGGTCGCGGGCGGTGAGGATTTGTCCGCGAATGGATGGCGGATGGCCCGCGAGCAGCGGCAGAAGCCCGTGGGTGGCGGCCGTGGTGATGATTTCCAGCCGGCCCTCATCTTGAAATTGCCGGAACGCGGCGACGAGGTTGCCGTCGTATTGCCGCCAGATTTCCCGCGCGCGACAGAAGCGCTCGTGGTATTGCCAGGCTTGGTCGCGGAAGGCGCGGTCCCAGTGCGTGCGCTGGATTTCCTTGTCGGCCAGCTCAATCAGGCTGTCGAGATGCCGCGCATAGCGCGTGCAGAGCAGCGGGTCCAGCAGCATGGAACAGAGCGTGGGCGACAGGGAAAGCGTGACGCGAGCCGCCAACTGGTCGCGCCGCCAGGTTTCAAAAACGTGAATCAGCGGCAGGTAGGTCTCGGTGACCGCCTCAAACAGCCAGCTTTCTTCAAGAAATTTGTCATGCTCCGGATGGCGGACAAACGGCAGATGTGCGTGGAGCACGATGGATAGATAACCTTGCATACCCGGTCAAATTACAGATCAAGCATGTCGGAAATCCAGGCGGCCACCGGTTTTGCCTTGATGAACATGACCACTCCGAGCAGCAGGGGAAGCGCTTTGAAGAGGAGTGTCAGGATTTCAACGGGTTGATCGTTGTGCATGCGGACCACCCAATACAAGCTGCCGTCCACCAGCGTCCAACCAACCAGGGTGGCGGCAAAAAAGCGAACGAGCATCAAGGCTCCGCGTTCGGGCGCATCCATGCTGGGACAGTTAGATGTTTTCCGGCAGCGGCGGCTGGAGCGAGGGATCCTGCGGGGTCACGCCGACATCGCCCAGATATTGTGTCTGTCGGCTGAACTTCAATTCAGCGGCACGTCCATCCGTGCCGTCGGCCGAAACAGCGACGGCAGGCAGGTCATAATTGCCGTCCGGCAGGGCGAAGCGAAAACTGAAGGTGCCGTCGGAGCGCAGTTTGATTTCGTGGCCGCCCAAGGTGACCTTCGCGTCGGGCTCCGTGGATCCGTAGATGATGAGTTCGGCATTCACGTTGAACCAGAAGCTTTTCTCCGTCTCCGCCTTGACCCCACCGCCGAACGGGCTGGTGGGGCTGGAGGAAAGTCCCGGGCTGGAAATGCCAAACGCCGTTACCGGCGAGGCCACTTCCCGTGCGAGGCGACGGCGGATTAACTCGGTGATTTCAAGCGAGCCCATCCAGACCCGGCGCGTCTCATCAATGCTGATGATCTTGGCGAGGGCCTTTTCCTGGTCGGGCGTCCACTGGCGCGTCGGTCCCGGGGCGATAACCGGGGAATGAATCGAGTGCGCGAAGCGGGGCAGATCGGGATGGCCGGCGCGGCGCAATTCCTCAATGGCTTGCGCGAGCGGAATGTTGTCGCGCACGGCGTCCTCGATGATCTGCATCAGGCGCGCAAACGGAAATTCATATGGAATGGTGGCAAACTCCGCCGCGTCCTCCTTGGCGGCGGCATCCGGCGGCGTGAGGGTGCCGCTGGAAACAGCAACCCGGGTCCATTTGCCCAGCGCCGAATAATAGCCCAGTTCGCCGGCGTAGGAATTCCCCGCGCGCTCGACATGGGCAA
>JAJXXI010000134.1 GCA_021781185.1 bacterium | reverse complement strand
CACGCAGGTGCCGCAGATGCTGTTGAAACACGGCCTGCTTGGCGACGGCCAGGTTGTGGTGCTCCAGCCGCGCCGGCTGGCGGCCCGTTTGCTCGCCAAACGCGTTGCTTCGGAGTTGGGCGTGAAACTCGGCGAGGAGGTCGGCTATCAGATTCGGTTCGAGAACTGCACGTCCGCCAAAACGAAAATCCGCTTTGTGACTGAAGGGGTTCTCTTGCGGCAGATGATTGATGATCCGCAACTGCGCGGCGTATCGGCAGTGCTGTTTGACGAGTTCCACGAACGGCATCTCTACGGCGACATCACCCTCGCCCGTTCGTTGGACCAGCAGGAGCAACACCGGCCCGATCTCATGCTGGCGGTCATGTCCGCGACGTTGAATGCCGGCGAACTGGAGCGGTATCTGTCTTCGAAATCGGCAATCGGCAATCGGCAATCGGCAATCAACTGTTCCGTGCTCGCCTCGGAAGGCCGCACGTTTCCGGTGGTGGTGGAATATCTGCCGCGCCGGTTCGGGCTGAACGCGCCGCCGGTCTGGGAACTGGCGGCGGCCGAATTTTCGCGCTTCGTGAACTCCGGCGGACAGGGCGACGTGCTGGTGTTCATGCCGGGCGGTTTTGAAATTTCCCAGACCATCGAAGCCATTCGCCATACGAGCGAGGCGAAGGGCTACATCATTTTGCCGCTGCACGGTGAATTGCAGCCGAAGGATCAGGACGCCGCCGTCGCCCGCTACCAGCAGCCGAAAGTCGTCGTCGCCACCAACGTCGCCGAGACGAGCATCACGATTGACGGCGTGCGGCTGGTGATTGATTCCGGGCTGGCGCGCGTTGCCCGCTATGACTCGAACCGGGGCATCAACACGCTGCTGATTGAAAAAATTTCGCAGGCGAACGCCGACCAGCGCACTGGTCGCGCCGGCCGCACTGCGCCGGGGGTGTGCGTCCGCCTGTGGTCGCGTCTGGAACACGACGAACGCGCGCCGCACGAAATGCCGGAAATCCGCCGGCTTGATTTGTCCGAGGTGGTGCTGACGTTGAAGGCGGCGGGTGTGGAGGATTTGCGAAAATTCCGCTGGCTGGAAAAGCCGGATGAAATCTCCTTGACCCAAGCGGAGGAATTGCTGGCCGACCTCGGAGCCATCGGTCACGACGGCAAGATCACTGCCATCGGCCGCAAGATGCTGGCGTTTCCGCTGCATCCGCGTTACGCGCGGATGCTGCTGGCGGCGCAGGCATACGGCTGCGTGCATCAGGCCTGTCTCGTGGCCGCGCTTACGCAGGGCCGCGATTTGCTGCTGCGGAACGTGGGCAAGGAGGTTGAGTCCGCACGCGAGGATTTGCTCGGTGAAAAGGCGGGGTCGGATTTTTGGATTCTCATGCGCGCCTGGAGTTTTGCCTTCAATAATCAATTCCGCCTCGACGCCTGCCGCAAGCTGGGCATTCATGCCGTCACGGCCAAACAGGTCGGGCCGTTGTTCGACCAGTTTCTGCGCATCGCCAAGGACGAAGGCCTTGAGGCACGGCCGAACGAGGTCAAGGATGAGGCGTTGCAGAAATGTATTCTGATCGGTTTCAGCGACCGTGTCGCGCGGCGGATGGATCAAGGCACGCTGCGCTGCGAGCTCGTGCATGGCCGGCGCGGCGTGCTGGCCCGCGAAAGCAAGGTGCAGCACAGCCCGCTGTTTGTGGCGGCCGAAATCCGCGAGATCGAGGGGCGGGACCGCGAAGTGAACACGATCCTTTCGCTCGCCACGGCCATTGAAACCGACTGGCTGCGCGAACTGTTTCCGGACGATCTCAAGTGCGATGTCCACGTCCAGTTTGACGCACAGCAGAAGCGGGTTTTGGCCGCCGAGATGTTGCGCTTTCGCAATCTGGCGCTGGCGGCAAAGCGGATTGATCCGCCGCCCGCCGAGGCCTCGGCGCGATTGCTGGCGGATGAAATTTTAGCCGGCAGGCTGCTTCTGCCCAACTGGGATCATTCCGTCGAACAGTGGCTGGCGCGATTGAATCTGCTCTGCCGGCACTGCGCGGATTTGTCGCTGCCCGCCATCACGGATGAGGACAAAAAGTCCATCATCGAGCAGCTTTGCCACGGCGCCGTGAGCTACAAGGACATCAAGGAACGCGAAGTCAAGCCGGTCGTGACGTCGTGGCTTTCCCACGCGCAGCGCGAACTGCTGGACAGGCATGCGCCGGAGCGGCTCACCTTGCCGAACGGCCGCACGCCAAAGGTGAATTACGAGAATGGCAAACCGCCGTTCATCTCGCTGCGCATTCAGGAACTTTACGACGTAAACCAGACGCCGAAAATCGCCCTGGGCCGCGTGCCGGTTACCGTTCACATCCTGACGCCGGGCATGAAGCCCATCCAGGTGACGCAGGACCTGTCGAACTTCTGGCGCGAGCATTATCCGAAAATCAAATCCGAGCTGGCGCGGAAATATCCCAAGCATTTATGGCGATGACCGCCGAATGTCGAACGCAGCGACGACGTGACCGGTTGGAGCCGGAATGATTTGAGGAAAATTCCTACCGCCAGCCAGCAACAAGCTGACTGGCGGCGAGCCTTGGTTCAGGCTCTTGATTCCCGTTTTAATCGTCGCCTTTGAAGCCAAAGCGCGGCTCAGGGCGGAACGTCCGAAGGTTGCCGATGTAGATGGCCGGGGCGTTGGTGCCGCTGGCCGGCAGTGCAAACTGTATTTGTCCGGTGAGGCTGAAGCCAGTGATCTGGTTGGTGGCACCATACCGGATGCACTCGCTGGCGACCAGGGTTCCGCCGGCCGTTTGATTCGTCTCCCAATAGACATCGGCCAGGCGTTGCACCTTGGTGTCATTGGTGTTGCTCAGGGAAACACCGCCGGCAAACGTCAACGGCGTGTCCAAAACAGTGTTGTTCGTGCCGCTCACCACCTCAATGTCGTCGGCCGGCAGGTTGTAAACCAGTGACAGACCCGTCAAGTTGGTAAGGCCCTGGGCTTGGGCGGTTTCACGGATGAGCGTCCAGTTGTTGAACTCGTGATAGGTCAGGTTTCCGTCCTGGTTGGTGGAAATGCTGAATGCCTTCAAGGCCACGGGGAACAGTTCTGCGGCGCTACTGACTGGCGTGCTGATCAATTGCGATCCCAGCGCCGCCAGGACGGCGGCCAGACACTTCGATTTTGACAGATGTATTTTCATTTGGTTGTTATGACTATCGTTTTCTTTTTGTTTAATGGCTGCTGTTGTGATGCGAACTTTCCAACCGGTGGAAAGTGCCAGCTAGCAAGGCAACGGGAAGCCATGCAAAAATGATGCCAATCATTTTACCCGGCGAAGTTAGGGAAACACCTGCGAACGGCGAGGTTTGCCCACGGACGGGACAAGGTTTGCGGTCTCCGGTGGTAAGAAAGTTTCCAAATGCGGAAATTGTTTTGTCATCTCGCTGCGCACTCAGGAGCTTTACGACATGAACCAGACGCCGAAAGTTGCGCCGAGCCGCGTGCCGGTCCAGGTGACGCACGATCTGGCGAACTTCTGGCGCGGGCATTACCCAAAAATCAAATCCGAGATGGCATGGAAACATCCGAAACATTTCTGGCGGTGACGGAGCGCAGGCTGGTTGACGGGCGCATCCGTTCCGCCTACGCTCAACCTCGCATCAGGCACGCACCCAGACAATTTTTCATCATGAACCAAGAGCAGCCTTCCCATTCACCCGGCGACCCGGGCACCTATCTGGCGGTCGAGCGGACGTTTCTGGCCTGGGTCCGCACCGGAGTTGCCCTCATGGGGTTCGGCTTCGTCGTGGCGCGCTTCGGTTTGTTTCTGCGCGAACTCGCGCTCGAAAAACTGGCGGTCAAGGATCCGCACGCGGGCCTTTCGCTGCCTGTCGGCATCACCCTCATCGCCGTCGGCATCG
>JAJXXI010000353.1 GCA_021781185.1 bacterium | reverse complement strand
CATCTATCCTGAACGCAGCCGTTTCACCGGCCTTTTATAAGCATGAACCTCGGACTTGGACTGTATCGCCATCAACTGAACACGGAACATTATCGGTTTGCCAAACAATGCGGCTGCACGCATCTGGTGATTCACTTGGTGGACTATTTCCGCTCATCGCGCAGCAACCAGCCCGGCGATCAACCCGTGGGCGATGATTCGGGCTGGGGGCTCGCGGGTGATCCAAACCACATCTGGAGTTACGAGGAACTGGCCGCCATCAAGCGCGACATCAACGCGGCCGGCCTGGAACTTGAAGCCATTGAAAACTTCGATCCCGCCCACTGGCACGATGTGCTGCTGGACGGGCCGAAAAAACTGCAGCAGTTGGAGAATCTCAAGCAGCTCATTCGCAATGTCGGCAAGGCCGGCATTCCGGTATTCGGCTATAACTTTTCCATCGCCGGCGTCGCGGGTCGCGTGAAAGGCCCGTTTGCTCGGGGCGGGGCCGAGGCGGTGGGCATGGATGGTTCGCTCGACACACCACTGCCGAACGGCATGGTTTGGAACATGATTTACGATCGTGAGGCCGCGCCCGGGCAGATTCCCTCCGCCACGCCGGAGCAGTTATGGTCGCGCCTCAAAGTTTTCCTTGATGCCTTGATTCCGGTGGCCGAGGAGGCCGGCGTCACGCTCGCCGCACATCCGGATGATCCGCCGATGCCCTTGGTGCGGGCGCAGCCGCGGCTCGTGTATCAACCGCGCCTTTATCAAAAGCTCATTGACCTCAAGCCCAGCCCGCGCAACGCGCTGGAATTTTGTGTCGGCACTCTGGCCGAGATGACCGAAGGCGATATTTACGACGCGGTGGACCAATACAGCCGCCAGGGAAAACTGGGGTATGTTCATCTGCGCAATGTGCGGGAGAAAGTGCCGCACTATCGCGAAACCTTCATTGATGATGGCGCGGTGGACATCTTGCGCGTGCTCCGGATTCTGAAAAAGAATCATTACCAGGGCGTGCTGATTCCCGATCACGCGCCGCAGATGAGCTGCGCCGCGCCCTGGCACGCAGGCATGGCCTACGCACTCGGCTACATGCGCGCCGGACTGCAAATCATCAATGGCGAACGCGGCAGCCTTTAGCCGCCAGGTTTCCGGCGGCGACGGCTTTACTTTGCCCCCAGCGTCAAGTCGGGCCAGTCATCGGTGCGGAAGGGCACGGCGGGCAGGCCGGCACCGTTGAACAAGGTGGCGACCGGATTTGCCTGCCAGGCGTAACGGGCAGCCACCGGGTGAGGGACTTCTGGTGATGAAACCACAATAGTGTCATCCTTGATCAGGGCATCCGCCCAATGCCATTTGTAATCCTCGCCGGCCACTGAGAATTCCGCCAGCTTGTCACCTTTCACCACCAGTCCGCCCTCGGTGTGTTTGAAGCGAAGTTGCAACGCCCTGGGAAGCTGCTTGCCGGAAACAAAGGTGGGGCCGGCAAAAGGAATTTTTCTCCATACGTCCCGGCCAAGCGCACTAATTTAAATTCGCTTCCCAGATGAGACTAACGGTGGTGGAGTCGCGGCATGGCAAGACCACGCCGGATTGATCCAGTCGTTGTTAAGCGGGCGCAAATGACCGCCGGCCCGCACCACCTCCGTTGAATCGCTGCGCCAATGTCAGGCGGTGCTGCTGCCAGCCTTGTCTGGAGCCGAATTCAATTTGTTGTTGAGGCTGAATTCCGCTTTCGGCCATTCGCTAAACGACAAACCTGGTGACTTGCCAGATGCTTTTTGGCAAAGTGCCGGCAATGTCACTGTTCCAACTCGCCAAACGCCAAAGCCTCTTCGGCATCGTCATTTTTGTAATCACGGCTTTGATGCGGCCTGTCCACGCCCAGTCCGTGGTGAACGTCGAGCTTTCTCCCCGAAAACCGGGGACCACCATTGGCAATCGTTTCACCGGTCTGAGTTTTGAGATGCAAAACGTGCTTGCGGATATGAACGGCCGGCATTTTTTCAGCGCGGGAAACACAAACCTCATCGCCACGTTCAAGACACTCGGGATCAAAAGTCTGCGGGTCGGCGGCAACACAGCAGATCGCCCCACCCTGCCCGTCCCCAACGAAACGGATGTGAACAATCTGTTCGCCTTCGCCCAAGCGGCGGATGTGAAGGTGATTTACACGCTGCGCTTGAATCAAGGCAGCCCCGACGCAGCAGCGAAGATGGCAACTTACATTGCAAAGCATTACCCCGACCAACTGGACTGCTTTTCCATTGGCAATGAACCCAATGTATTCTCCACCAATTATCAGGTTTACCTCTCGGAATGGAAACGCTATGCCGCGCTAATCACCGCGCCCACCAACCTGTCGGACGCCCGATTTTGCGGACCGGGAGTTTCGCCCGGTCACGAAAAATGGTCGGCTGAATTCGCCACTGATCTCGCCGGCAGCGGACTGATAAAATTCATTTCACAGCATGATTATCCCGGCGGCGATGCGCGCAAAGTCAAAGATCCGGCCGCCGCCCGAGATAAAATTTTGTCGCCAATGATGGACGCGCATTATGCCAAATTTGCGGCCAACTTTGTTCCCACCGTGTTATCCAACGGGCTGGGCTACCGCTTTGAGGAGGCCAACAGTTTTTACGACGGCGGTGCATTGGACGTAAGCGACACGTTCGCCTCAGCGCTGTGGGCGCTCAACTTTCAATGGTGGTGGGCCAGCCACGGCATGATCGGCATCAATTTCCATACCGGCGACAAGGTGGCCGCACGCGACATGAACAAGCCGTGCCGCTACGCCACGTTCTGGACCGCGCCCGATGGCTACAATGTGCATCCCATCGGTTACGCGGAAAAAATGTTTTCGCTGGGCAGCTGCGGCCGGATGATGCCGGTCAAAATTTCCACGACCGCAACCAACTTGAACTTTGCAGCCTACGCCGTCTTCGGCAATGACAAGAATTTCTACGTGACCCTGATTAACAAAAGCCACGACGAAACCGCCACCAATTTATTGGTGCAAATCAGCGCTCATGGAATCAACGGCTGGACCAAGGGCGAAATCATCCGCCTGACGGCACCAGGCGGTGACGTCGCGCGCAAAACCGGCGTGACGCTGGGCGGTGCGGAAATCACTGACAACGCGCAATGGAACGGCAAATGGGAAGTGTTGGTGGGGCCTGACAAAAAATCCAAAGCTCCCATCGTGGTGGAAGTGCCCGCTGCCAGCGCAGCGGTAGTCAGATTGACGCCACGATGAACTCAACCGCAATCGCTTTGTGAAAATCCCGGCCGCCGGATTGCCATTTTTCCTTCTGGTGGCGATGCTGGCCTTCGCGCCGGTTTTCCAGGCGACCAACCCTTCCAAAACCGGGGGTGACGATTGCACCTTGCCCGACGCGCTCGGCTGCAAAAACGGTGCGCGGGTGACGAACACCGAAAACAGGCTTGAGCGGCACCATCCGGAACCGGGGCGGCATTCCCGACTTCGCCGGCGGCATTTTCCGCAAATGAAATGGCAGATTTTTGGCAATCCCGACTCGTTTTGCAACTGGCGGCGGAACACATTACCGGCATTGTTCCAGTCGGAAAAGCCATGAAACGCATCGCCATTGTCATTGTTCGGTGTAACGCGAGCCGATCATAGAATGAACCTGCCCGCCTAAAAAATTTCAAACAGAACAACGAACCCACGCAACATGCCAACGGAACCCATATCTTCGAATCAAGTTGAAGCCGATTCCTTGACCATCACGCGGCAGCAATGGAAATGGTCCGCGCTCGCGGGCATGGCGTCGTATCTTGACGCCGGTTCGATTGTAGCTCTCGGTGCGGGCATGACGCTGTTCCAAAAAACATTCCGCATGACCGATGGCATGGTGGGCTTTCTGGCGGCCATTGGCCCGAACGCCATTGGCTGTGCCCTCGG
>JAJXXI010000491.1 GCA_021781185.1 bacterium | reverse complement strand
ACTGTGTAGTCTGCATGTGCCTTTGGATTGATGACCACAGAGCGGACTTCCTCGGGGCTCGCTTGTTCAAAGAAGTCCCCGGCTGCGTGATCGTGGTGAAAAATCATCCGCGCTCCCAAAGGATCGCAGCTCCAGCTCGCCGCCAACAGCCGCAAGGCCAGGTCGGTGCCCGTGTCCTCGATCCATTCGTCAATCTTTGCCGTGTGGCGGAAGATCGTGGCATCGCCGGGATTCGCTTCCAGCAGAAATGGCGAGGGCATGACTTCATTCTTCTCAAAATTGACAAACATGATTTCATCGGAATTGGCCTCACCCATAGTCACCACCCGCTCGATCACCGGGCCAAAAGAAAAACTTGGCTCGGCAATACGCGGCTCAATCACCATCCGCAGTTCTTCGCTCAGTTGCTTCGCCTTGGCCGCTTCCAGCATGTTTCTGGCAGTCTCGTCTCCCTGGCCGGAAGCCACGAGTTTCTGCGCCCATTCCTCGGCTTCCGCAAATTTCCCCTGAAGCAGATACAGCCGTGCCAATCCGAACCAAGCCGCCGGGGCCTGCGGCGCGGCCTTGAGGAAATATGGCTCGGCCTCCGCGTATTTTTGCTGCGACAGGTAAATCTGGCCGAGCCCGTTCAGCGCGCCGGGGACCGTGGGATCGAGGATCAGCACTTTCTTAAATGCCTCTTCCGCCTCCGCCGATTTCCCGGCATTGAACGTCGCCCAGCCGAGTCCGTTCCACGCGTTCGCGTCGTCGGGCGCGAGTTTGACGGCTTGCTGGAATTTTGCCGCCGCCTCGTCCAGCTTTTGCGCCTGCCAAAGCTGCCAGCCAGCCTGAGTTAATTGAGTGACTTCGCCGGTTGGTTGAGGGGGGGACGCCATTCGGGCGGGCAGGGGATCGACGAAGATGCCGAGACTGGAAGCGGCTTGTTCGCGTCGCCAGGCAGACGTGACCAGCATTATGCCCGCGACGATTAGCAACAGAATTGAGCCGCACCAGAGAACCCCTTTCTGGCCCCGCGTCACGGTGGCAGGCTGGTTTTTCCGGTCGCGAAACTGGCGAAGGAGGAACCAACCGCCAAGCACGGTCACGACAATCCAGCCGGCCAAGCGGGAACCGTCGCCACTTAGGGCCGCCGTGGACGTGTCTCGCAACCAGCCGGCAAAGCGCGCCAACCCCATGGCCCAGATCGCCGACACCAAGAGGATGATAATCACCTTGACCGCCTTGGGCGCCCTAAAGCTGGCGCGGACCACTTTATCCGCGCCGAGGCTTAAGGCCGCCAGGCGGCCGACCGCACAAAAGGCCAGCCACAAAATCCACAGCCAGAGTTCGCCGAGGTTGATGAATGTATTGCCATGCGGAAGTCTCAAGTTCAGCAGCCAGATCGTCAGCGCGATGGCCAGATTGAGGCCGCAAACGACAAAGCCGATTGTCGAGCCGAACAGCAGAATGCCCGGCCAGTAAGGGCGCTGCCGCCCGTCGCGCTGAATAAACTGCGGCATGCCGATGGTGAAATCAAAAAAGTGTAGATCTGCCTGGGCCGCTGCGGGCGGGAGGCTTTGGCTGCTGGAATTCACGATGGTTTCCACCATCGTCTTCACCTCGCTGACCTGCTGGTAACGCAGTTCGGGGGTTTTTTCCAAGGCGCGCAACACCACTTCATCCAGCCGCACGTCAACCTGCACTTTCCGGGAGGGCGGCTCGATCTTCTCGCCGGGCAGTTCGCCGGTGAGCATCTGATAAAACACCACGCCCAGCGCGTAGATGTCCGCCCGGTGATCCACCTCGCCCGGTGCAGTGATCTGCTCCGGCGACATGTATTGCGGCGTGCCCATCACCTTGCCCGCGGCGGTGAGGTCGCTGGCAGGGCGCGTCACTCTGTGCGCGCCGTCTTCCGATTGCGAACCTGCGGCGGGCAGAGGACTGCCTGCCCTACCTTCATTGCCCACAATTTTCGCCAGCCCAAAATCGGCCACCTTCACGCGGCCGCGCCGGTCCATGAGGATGTTCTCCGGCTTGATGTCGCGGTGGACGATGCCATGGTCATGCGCGAATTGCAGCGCGTCGCAAATCTGCGGCACGATGGCCAGCGCTTCGCGGGCGGAAACGCGTCCGGCGTGGAGCAACTGGCGGAGATTCACGCCGTCCACATATTCCATGAGGAAATAATACAGGGGCGTGTTTGGGAAGGGTGCGTCACTCCGTGTGCGCCGTTCGGTTTCAATACCCGCTTCGGCGGGCAGAGGACTGCCCGCCCTACCAGCCTGTCCAAATTCATGTATCGTGACGATTCCCGGATGATTCAACTTCGCCAGCGCCTTGGCTTCGCGGGCGAAGCGTTCGGCGAATGCCGGATCATCACCAATGCCGGGCGGGAGGATTTTCAGCGCCACGATGCGGTCCAGTTGCTTCTGGCGCGCCTTGTAAACCGCACCCATGCCGCCTTTGCCGATGAGTTCGAGGATTTCCAGTTGCGGAAACAACGGCGCGAGTTCCTCAACGGTGGGTGGGTTGAAGCCTTTGGTTTCTTCGCCGGCCACGGAGCCGGTGGCCAGGGCCACCTTCATCAAGCAGGCGGGGCAAAGGCCGCGTGGCGCATCGGCGGTCAATGGTTTACCGCAGCTTTGACAGAGTTTTTGGGTGTCCATGTGATGTCTTCCTGCCCAGTGCTTACAGATGACGAAACATTTGTTACCAATTATTTCAGCCGCCGGCCAGGGTTTGAAACAAATGCCGCATTTCCTCATCCACTTCCTCGGGCGAACTGACGGTGTCGGCCACCTCGGCGCGAATGAGTTTGCGGTAACGCTGGCGCAACCGATGCACCGCCACGCGGGCCGCCGTCTCGGTGAGGCCAAGTTTTTCGGCAATATCAGCGTAGGAAATGGCGTCGCGGTCGGCGGTCAGGGCGGGGCGCATGACCTCCATCCACTCGGCCTTGCCATCGCGACCGTATTCCTGTTCCAGCCGCCGGAGCACATCGTCCAGCAGAGCCAGCGCCCAGTTCCGCTCAAACAGGCTTTCAGGCGTGGCCTTTTCGCACGGTTCCGACTGATAACGATTTTCGGCCGCATCGTCGTCGAGTGAAAAAATCTGCGCCTGGCCGCCGCGTTTGCGGGCGTTGGCGCGGTGCCATTCGTTGGCCAGAAAGTGTTTCATGGCGGTGAGAAGGAAAGTGCGGAAACGTCCGCGTTCGCGGTCGGCCCGCGCGAGCCAGTTGCCTTCGAGCAGGCGCGCGAAAAATTCCTGGGTCAAATCCTGCGCGTCATGCCGGGATTGGCCGCGTCGCCGGGCGTAGGCGTAGAGCGGATACCAGTAGGTCTGGCAGAGGCGGGTGAGCGCCTCCTGCGCGAGCGTCGAATCGGCCTGGCCCGCCGCCAGCACCACCGACCAGCGGGTGGTGGCAAAAACGGGGGCGGCTTTGTCGGCGGACGAATTTCCGGGGAGTGCCATTCACCGGGATATTAAGGAAACGCGGAAATTTGTTACAGGGAAATGGATTCCAAAGCCATTACCAATCCATGATTGGCTGTCTGGCTGAACAGGAACCATTTTTTAACCACGAATGGACACAAATTCACACCAACAAAACAGACATTGCATCAACGCGGGCAATCAAGATGTTGCCCGGTGAAAACATGTCAGCCCAGTTTCACGCCCGGTTTGACGGGGACGCCGGCGAGGAATTGCTCTGCGGTCAACCGTTTGCCGCCTTCGCGTTGCAGTTCCAGAATTCGCAGCGCGTTTTGTCCGCAGCCAACGATGATGCCGGTTTTGTCGGCGGACAAGACTTCCCCCGCCCCGCCGGATTTTTCAACCGGTTCGGCTTTCCAAATTTTCAGCAACTGCGGCTTGGGTTCCGCCTGAAGAAACGTGAACCCTCCGGGCCACGGCGAGAAGGCGCGCAGCCGGT
>JAJXXI010000351.1 GCA_021781185.1 bacterium | reverse complement strand
CTCCGTTCAGGGCATCGGTGCCGCCGTTGGCCAGCAACGCATAGCTGGTGGTCGTGGTGGCGCTCATCGTCTGGTAATCCAACACCAACCCGAGGGTGGCTCCGGCGATGGTCGCATTAATGTTGGAGGTGCCCAGAACCGCATTCACGTTTTGGGCACCGACGATAAAGCGGGTGCCAATGGTTGCGCCGGTGTTGTCAGTGATCGCGGCGATTTTGAAACCGAAATCACCGGTCAGCGAAGCGAAGGTGGTTCCCCCCGGAGCGACGTTCAATGTGATGTTGCCTTCCACGTCCAGCAGATTGCGCTGATCATCGGTGCCATTGCTGCCATCAGTGAACCCGATGGT
Source organism: bacterium (assembly GCA_021781185.1). Lineage (GTDB taxonomy): Bacteria > Verrucomicrobiota > Verrucomicrobiia > Limisphaerales > UBA11358 > UBA11358. The sequence goes on along the minus strand of JAJXXI010000351.1, from coordinate 3,563 downwards.
CACCGGCCCGCCAGCCGTGGTGATGGTCTGCGGGTCAACGCCCGCGCCGGTGGTGTTCACCTTGACGGCGAGACTGCCGGCAGCCAGCGTGAGGTCCGGGAAATTATTCAAACTGGCGGTGCCACCGGAAGATTGAAGGGCGAAGCTGACCGCCGGCAAACCATTAAGGTTTGTGCCCGTGCGAAGGACCAGCACCATGGCCAAACTCGCGCCGGAAATGCTCACTCCGGTCTGAGTCGGCGTATTGGCCCCCAGGAATGCGCCGGCGTTGGAGGTGCCGAGTAAAATTTCGGTGGTGGTCAGGGAAGGCGTGACCACCGGGGCCAGGGCCGCCAGCGCAAAATCTCCCAGCGTCAGCGAGGCGAAGCCCGGAATTCCAAGCGTCATGCTGCCGGAAAAGGCCAGCGGCACGTCCGTCGCAGTTCCGAAGGGCAGCGTCAGGGAACCTGCCGGAGTTCCCGGCAGAGGAACGGCATCCGTCACCACTCCGCCAGTGTTGTTAACCCGGATTTCAACACTGCCCGCCAAAGTAAAGGCGTTTCCAGTTCCGACGAGGGCGATGGACTGCGCCGCCGTGTCCAGCGCATAAACGATCGCCCCGCCGCTGGAACCGATCATGAGACCCAGCGTTACGCCGCTCAGTTGCAGGCCGATGGATTGGTCGGGCGCGCCAATGAAGGCGCTGACGCCCGTTGCGCCGACATAAAGTTTGGAATTGTCCGCACTGCGGGAAACCAGGAAATTGCCGCTCAACGTCACCACGCCACCCACCGAAAGGCTGACGTTCGATCCGGTCATTTGGGAAACCTGACTGGTGAAGCGGAGTGCAAGCGTGTCGCTGGGATTGTTGCTGAACGCGATGGTGTCGTTTACCGCGCCAATCGTGTTGACCTGAACCGAGACATTGCCGGAGAAAGCGAGGGAATTGGCGGGCAATCCAACGGTGGCGATGGTGCCATTGGCCACGAACGCGTAGGTGATCGTGCCCGTATTGGTGCCAGTGCTGTTCTGCACCTCAAGTCCCAAATTGGCGTTGGCCACCTGGATGCCGGCCGCATTTCCCGCACCCGGCCCGATGGTCAGCGTGACTCCCTGAGCCCCGAGCAGTATTTTAGTGGCACCCGCTGCCGTTTGATATTGATAAGAGAACACCACCCCGTTGGCCTGTAGATTGGCGAACGGCAGGTTTACGGCCAATTCTCCCAGACTCAAACTTAAGGTATTCGTGGTGCCGCCGAGATTATAGCTGCCACTCACCGCCGTGATAGTGCCGGACACACTGCCAAAACTCAGTGAAGCCCCGTCGGCCGCGATGGCCACTTTGCCCAGCAGGCTGCCGGCAGTGGCGTCATAGCTCACACCCGAGAGTGTCAATGTAGGGTTTGTCAGCGTCAATAGACCCGCAACGGGGTTTGAAGATGTCGCGGCCACGATCCCATCCGCCAAAGTGAAACCGGAGGGCGTAATCGCCAGATTGTTAATGCTGACCGAAAGTCCCAGCGGGACAATCGTCACCGTGGCGGCGGGGATGGACACCAAGCTTGGCGTGTAAACCGCGCTCACCGTGCCGGAGGTGGCGGACGCAGCGCTGAGGTAACTCGCCAGCGAGGGGAGCGTCAACGTCCCGCCGGAGACGGAATAGTCGCTGATCGTTTGCGTCATGCCCCCGGCTGTCAGGGTGACGGTGAGATTGGTCGGATCGAGCGGAATGAAGTGGAGCGGGACGGACGCGGTGGTCGTGGTGACCGTGCCAAGCGAATCGAAGACCGGCCCCCCGGGCGTGATCGTCACGGTGCCCGGCGCACTGATCTTAACCTGTCCGCCAAGAGTCACGGCGAAGCCAGTGACAGTGAGACTAAGTGACCCACTTGGATCCGTGCCGTCGAACGTCGAACCGTCAAAGCCATAGGTGCCGGAAACGGTCCCCGTCACCGGACTCCCAAACATCTGCAGACCAGACACGCTGAGGGTTGCACTCGCACCGCCCAAAGAGGGGGTGGAATAATTCACATTGAAAGCGGCGACGGTCAAGGTGAGGCTCGAAGCGCTGAGGTAGGTGCCGATGGATGGGTTCGTGACGGTCAGATTAAAGGCATCGAAGCGGAAGCCGGTGCTGTTGATCTGGAAGCTCGGGAGACTCACCGAGACCGGCGTGGCCGAACTGAACAGATTGGCGGCGGCCGAGGCTCCGGTCGCAGCGGCCGAAAAGACTGCGGGAGTCGAACCAATTGCAGGCGTGTAATCGAAGCCCACAGTCGTGGACTTGACCGTCAGAGCATCCCCCACGTTCATCACCATGCTGCTGCCGGTAAGCGTGAACGCCTGGGTCTGGGTGTTGTAGGTGCCACTGAGGCCGCCAAAGGTCGCCTGGAAAGTTTTACCCGGAAACAGCGTCACGCTGGAGGCGGCAATGGTGAGCGTCGTGCTGTTCGTGTAGGAGTAAGTCAACCCGTGCAATTCCAAAACCCCGCCCAAAGTCGCATCCGTGGGGAACAAATTATCAAGAAGGGAAGCCGCAAGATCTGGAAGAATAGAAAACATGCCAGTGTTTTTAGCCACTGGATTTATGTTTGAAACCGGGGTCGTTGAACCCGTTGAATCGCCAACAATTACAGGTGCCGGAGGCGCATTGGCCACGTTCAAAGACGCGGTCGCCTGCTCTGCCGCCACGTTGCCTGAAGCTGCCGTAGAAGGGGTTGGAGCGGTCTTGGTTTCCACGGAAATGGTTGTGGCGGGAGCCGCCGAGCCGACTTGGGATGCCACCACTTTTGCCTGCACTTCCGTGCCAGCCGGACTGGATACCGACTCCGAAACGGGAGCGGTTTCATGGACGGCGGGAGCCGCCGAAGGGGCTGGCGACGGCTCGTGAGAATGATGGGGATGAACCGCCTCGCTGGAAACTCCGGCAAAAATATCCCCGGCACCCACGGCAGCGTGATAAGCAATTCCATCCTGCAGGACACCATGATCAGCCGAAACTTCATGATGAACCGCCGCACCGGATTCGTGCGCCTGAACCTGCGCGGCAGCGCCCGCAAATGCCGCCGCCAGCAGCGTATCGCCAGACAGCAGCACCCGAGGTTCGAGAGCCTCGAGTTCAAAGCGGTTTTTCTGTTTGGCGGACGGGTTCAAAATGACCTCAACGGCGGTTGACTTCGCTTTTGTCTCAAAGGAGAGCACACCTTGTCAATAAATTCTTTAATGAAACTCATTAACAAGCGAATAACTTCATGCCTTAAAAGAGAGCATTTCAAATCGTGTCCCCGCCGGCAAAGGACAAGGCTTGATCCAGCCAGAGATCTGAGCGAAGAACATCTTTTCGCTGCTTGAGAGCCAGTGCTTGCGCCTTGGATTGAGCCAGATTGAAAGTCTTCACGGCCATTCGCCCCCGTCCGGGCAGGTGGCGCTGCCAAGCCAGATCCAACGTCCGCCGGGTCGGGCCGGACAAATATCTTCGGACCAATTCGTCGTCCAAGCTCACAAATGCCTGCGCACTTCCGGGGTCGCCCTGCCGGCCACTGCGACCAAACAACTGGCGATCCACCCGGCCAGATTCGTGCCGT
>JAJXXI010000708.1 GCA_021781185.1 bacterium | reverse complement strand
CCGGGACAAGGGCGCGCAAATCGTCGCCCTCTCCGCATTGCTCACCACCACGATGCCTTCGATGAAAGCCACGGTGGACGCCCTGAAAGATGCCGGCGTGCGGGACCGCGTCAAGGTCATCGTCGGTGGCGCGCCCGTGACCCAGAAATACGCCACCGAAATCGGCGCGGACGGTTTCAGCGAAAGTGCCGCCGGCGCCGCCAGCCTGGCCAAACAGGTCATGGGCTGACCGGCGCGAGCCGCCCTTTTTATGACTGATCAACAATGGCAGACGTTGCTCGCTGTGATTCGCGGCGAGCCGGTGCGGCCTGTCCCCACCGGCTTTATCATTGACAGCCCGTGGCTGCCCAACTGGGCCGGGCATTCCATTCTCGATTATCTCGCCAGCGGCAGCCTCTGGTTTGCCGACCATCAGAAGGCGCAGGCGGCCTTTCCGCAGGCCTGGTTTTTGCCGGGTTTCTGGTCCGAGTTTGGCATGTGCACCGAACCGTCGGCGTTCGGGGCCGTCAGCCGGTTTGAGGAGAATGAATTTCCGTTCGCCAAAAAACTGCTGCCCAACGTCGAAGCTGCCGCCAGTCTGGAGAAACCGAATCCGCGCACGGATGGCTTGCTGCCGTTCGTGATCCAGCGGCTGAAGCACTGGCAGCCGGAAATCGAAAAATCTGGCCATAAAATCCGCTTTGCCGTCGCGCGTGGCCCGCTGAATGTCGCGTCGTTTTTGCTGGGCACGACGGAATTTCTGATGGCGCTCAAGACCGATCCCGAGGCGATGCACCGGCTGCTCAACCTGATCACCGACTTCCTCGTGGAGTGGCTCGCCTGGCAGCGCGAATGTTTTCCAACGATTGACGGCATTCTGGTGCTCGACGACCTGATGGGTTTTGTGGGCACAAGCGATTTTGTGGAATTCGGCCTGCCGTATCTCAAGCGAGTGTTCGCGGCGGACGCGGCGGTGAAGTTCTTTCACAATGACGCCCCGGCCAAAGTCTGCGCGCCGTTTCTGGCCGGGGCGGGCATCAACCTGTTCAATTTTGGCATTCAACATTCGCTCAACGAAATGAAAGAATGGACGGGCGGCAAGATCACGCTGCTGGGAAATTTGCCGCCACGCGATGTCCTGGCGCAGGGCACGCCGGAGCAGGTGCGAACGGAAACCATCAAAATGATCCGGGATTTGAACGATCGCTCGCGGCTCATTCTCTCCTGTGGTGGCGGCATGCCGCCGGGCGCACCGACAGAAAATATCGAAATGTTTATCACAACCGTTCAAGAAACCACCCGCTGACGGCATCCAACATGACAACCCAATCCACTCTTCCGGCGCTCCTCAGCCAAGGCGTTGTGCTCACCGACGGCGCGTGGGGCACGCAACTTCAGGCGCGCGGCCTGCAACCCGGCGAACTGCCCGACCTGTGGAATTTGTCGCAGCCGGACAAAGTCCGCGAGGTCGCCGCCGCCTATGTCGCCGCCGGATCGCAGGTGATTCTGACGAACACGTTTGGTGGCAACCGGTTTCGCCTCGCTGAAGGCGGCTGCGCGGATCGCCTGAAAGCGATCAATGAAGCCGGGGCCCGTCTTTCGCGGGAAGCCGCCGGGCAGCGCGCCCTGGTCTTTGCCTCCATCGGCCCGAGTGGCAAAATGCTTATGGCCGGCGACGTGACGGAAGACGAATTGCTGGCGGCCTTTACCGAGCAGGCCGTGGCCCTGGCCGCCGGTGGCGCCCAAGGGCTCGTGGTGGAAACGATGGCCGATCCCGTGGAAGCCGTCCTCGCGATCCGGGCAGCCAAATCCACCGGCCTGCCGGTCGTCGGCAGCATGGTTTTCGATTCCGGCAAAGACAAAGACCGCACGATGATGGGCGCCACGCCCGAACAGGCCGCCGCCGCGCTTGCCGAGGCGGGCGCGGATGTCATCGGATCCAATTGCGGTCAAGGCATCGCGGGTTTCGTCAAGATTTGCGCCCGGCTCAAAGCCGCCTCCGGAGGTCGTCCCGTCTGGATTAAGGCCAACGCCGGTTTGCCCAAAGTGGTGGCCGGCCAGATCAGCTACGAAACTAGCGCCGGAGAATTCGCCCATTACATTCCCGCCCTCATCGAAGCCGGGGCCACCTTTGTCGGCGGTTGCTGCGGCACTTCACCGGAGTTCATCCGGGCCGTCCGGCAGAAACTGGATTCCTTGCCCGGCCGATGAACCCGATGCGCCTGCACGTCATTGCCTGTCCGGTTTTCCAGCGGGAAATCGAATTGCTGGCGGTGGATTGCCCGACGCGCCTCACGACGCGGCATCTCGAAATGGGATTGCACGAGCGCCCCGCCGAAAATCTTCATGCGGCCTTGCAGTCGGCCATTGACGCAACCAAGGCGGATGAGTGCGACGCCATGGCCATCGCCTACGGCCTGTGCAATCGCGGCATCGTCGGTCTGCGGGCGCGCGAAATTCCCGTCGTGATTCCGCGTGCCCACGATTGCATTGGCATGTTGCTGGGCAGCAGCCAGGCGTATCTGTCGCAACTGGCGGCCCGGCCGGGAACGTATTTTCAGAGCGCCGGCTGGCTGGAAAATTCCCAGCCGGGCGGCGACCTGCGGCCGTTGAACATGACGTTCGGCCCCAGCTCGAATGTGACGCGCCAGCAGTTGGTGAAAAAATACGGCGCCGAAAACGCCGATTATCTGCTGGAGCAATTCAACAGTTTCACGCGGCACTACCAACGCCTTGCCTACATCGCCACGCCCGTGCCCGAAGCTGTCAAGTGGGAAGCGGCCGCCCGCCAGACCGCGCAGGCCAAGGGCTGGACGTTTGAAAAGCTGGCCGGCGATTTGCGCTGGCTGCGGCACCTGCTCCACGCCGACTGGAACGGACAGGAATTTCTCGTGCTTCAGCCCGGCCAACGCGCCGGCTTGCGCAGCGATGGTCAACTCATCGGTGCCGATCCTGCATGAGCCAGGGCAACCATACGCTCCGTCTTTCGCCCGCCGGCCTGGCCTTGTCGCTCCCGCCCGGCACGCGCCTGCACGAGGTGCTGTTCGCCCAGGGCGTCGAGTTTCCCTGCGGCGGACGCGGACGTTGCCAGGGCTGTCGCGTCAAGGTTTTGCAAGGAACACTTCCCATCGGCGAAGAGGAGAAAAATCTTCTGTCCAGCGCGGAACTGGCGGCCGGCTGGCGGCTCGCGTGCCGCCACGCCATTCAAGGCGATCTCGGACTGGAACTCGCCCAGTGGGCGATGCCGGTGCTGACCGACCAATCGTCGTTTCACTTCACCCCGCGCGAAGGACTTGGCATTGCCATTGATCTCGGCACCACGACCCTGGCCGCGCAACTGCTCGATCTTGCCACCGGCAGCGTGCTGGCCGTGCGCACCGCGCTCAATGCCCAGGCTTGCCATGGCGGCGACCTGATGAGCCGCATCGAATATGCGTTGCACGGCGGACGGGCCGGATTGCAGCGATTGATCCGCCGACAACTCGCCGGCGTGATCACTCAACTGCTCCAGCTCCACAACCAGTGCGAAAAGGAAACGCACCCTGAACATCGGCAAGCCGACCAAGTGGTGAGCCGCATCGTCATCGTGGGCAATACGGTCATGCATCATTTGTTTTGCGGTTTGGACATCACCCCGTTGGCGGCGCATCCGTTTCAGCCTGCCCAACCGGGACGCATGATGTTTTCGCCTGCCCAGCTCGATTGGGATTTGCCCGCCAACGCCACGGTGGAATTTCTGCCTTGTCTCGGCGGATTTGTCGGTTCGGATATTCTGGCGGGCATTGTGGCCACCGGCTTGCACGAGAGCAGTGAATTGACGGCTTTGATTGACCTCGGCACGAATGGCGAAGTGGTGGTCGGTCATCGCGACCGGTTGTTATGCACGTCCACCGCTGCGGGTCCTGCCTTTGAAGGCGCGCGGATTTCCATGGGCATGC
>JAJXXI010000031.1 GCA_021781185.1 bacterium | reverse complement strand
CGCACCATGCGTAGCGGCGGGTGAAGCGCCCCAGATCGGTGAGCGCCATGACTTCGCAGAATTGCTGGTCCAAGGCGCTCAACGGCCCGAGTTCGGCCGTGACCGCGGGGAAAAGCTGGCGTTGCAGCTGGTGGAAAATCGTCGTGAGGTCAGCCATGAAAGACAGACGCCCCGCACGCCTTCCCGTTCAAACAAATCAAAAATATCCCCCAACAAATCGGGGTTTTGAAAGAACCTCAAATCAATTTTTTTATTCGATTATTGGGTGGCCACGCTTCCCAAAACACCCCGCTTTCCTTTTTCAGACAATCTCTAACTGGCCGGCGGGGCGATCCCCGGCTTGGTGCTGGTCCCAACTTCCGCCGCCTGAACGACGGCAACCAAGACGCCCAGAAACCACGCAATCAAAAATAATTTGAAACCCTTCGCTTTGAATGCCTGCATCGTCAAAAAATGGGCCAAACAATCGCCAAGCCGAAGGTCAAAATTTAACGTGCCCCCTGCAAAAAAAATCCGCTCCGGTTTCCCGGGGCGGATTTGTTGCTGCGTCGCTTGGCGGGCGACGAAATAAGGCGACGGTCGCCGACCGCCCTGCCGGTTACTTTTTCTTGGCCACCTTGGCCTTGCGCTTCTCTTCGATGGCGGCTTGCGCGGCGGCCAAACGAGCCACCGGCACACGATACGGCGAGCAGCTCACGTAGGTCAGGCCGGCGCGATGGCAGAACTTCACGGAATCGGGGTCGCCGCCGTGTTCGCCGCAGATGCCGAGCTTGATGCCTGGACGGGTTTTGTTGCCCTTCTCCGCCGCGATTTGGATCAATTGGCCGACGCCGGTCTGGTCAATCGAGGCAAACGGATTCTTCTTCACGATTTCGTTCTCGGTGTAAGCGCCAAGGAACGAGCCCGAATCGTCGCGGCTCATGCCGAGGCAGGTCTGCGTGAGGTCGTTCGTGCCGAAGCTGAAGAACTCCGCCGTCTGCGCGATTTCGTCCGCTGTGAGCGCGCCGCGCGGCACTTCGATCATGGTGCCGACAGAATAGGAGATCTTCACCTTCTTTTCCTTCTGCACCTGGGCCGCGACTTCGTGGACAATGGCGACCTGCAAATCCAGCTCCTTCTTGAAGCCGACGAGCGGGATCATGACTTCGGGTTTGGCTTTGAAACCCTGCTTGGTGGCATCCGCCGCCGCCTCAAACACGGCACGGGATTGCATGCGCGTGATTTCAGGATACTTGATGCCGAGGCGGCAGCCGCGGAAACCGAGCATGGGATTGAATTCATGCAGTTCGTGAACGCGGTTGATGATTTTCTCGACAGGAATGTTGAGCTTCCGCGCGAGGTCCATCTGCGATTCCTTGGTGTTCGGCAGGAATTCGTGCAGCGGCGGATCCAGAAAACGGATCGTGGCCGGGAATCCTTTCAGCGCCTTGAAGATGCCGAAGAAGTCTTCGCGTTGATACGGCAACAGCTTGGCCAGCGCGGCCTCGCGGGCTTCGAGCGTGTCGGCGAGAATCATTTCGCGCATGGCGTCAATGCGGTTGCCCTCGAAGAACATGTGTTCCGTGCGGGTGAGGCCGATGCCGGTGGCGCCGAACGCGACGGCGTTAGCGGTCTGCTCGGGTGTGTCGGCATTGGTCCGCACTTGCAGGCGGCTGAACTGCGCGCACCACTTCATGAGCTGGGTGTAGTTCTTGAACTTCTCGGTGGCCTGCGCGGCTTTGTCGCCATGCAGCAAACCGGAGATGATTTCCGACGGCGCGGTCTTCACCTCGCCCGCGTAAACCGTGCCGGCCGTGCCGTCAATGGAGAGGTATTCGCCTTCCTTGAAGGTCTGGCCGCTGATGGTGACCGTCTGCCGGTCGTAATCCACCTGCACGCCGCTGGCGCCGCACACGCAGACCTTGCCCATCTGGCGGGCGACGAGCGCCGCGTGCGAACTGACACCGCCACGGGCGGTGAGGATGCCTTCCGCCGCAATCATGCCGCGCAAATCTTCCGGGGAAGTTTCGACGCGGACGAGCAGCACTTTTTCGCCGCGTTTCTCGGCCTCGACGGCGCGCTCGGCGTTCAAATAGATTTTGCCGGAAGCCGCTCCGGGGCCGGCCGGGAGACCGGTGGCGATGGCGGCGGCCTTCTTCACTTCGGCCAGATCGAAGATCGGCGCGAGCAATTGATCGAGCTGGTCGGCCGGATTCCGCAGCACGGCGGTTTCGGCGTCAATGAGTTTTTCCTTCACCATGTCGGCGGCAAACTTCAGCGCGGCGGCGGCGGTGCGCTTGCCGTTGCGGGTCTGCAGCATGAACAGCTTGCCGCTCTGGATGGTGAACTCGATGTCCTGCACGTCCTTGAAATGTTTTTCCAAGGTCTTGCGCACGGCCATGAGTTCCGCGTAGCTCTTGGGCATTTCGTCCTTGAGCTTGAGCACGGGTTCGGGCGTGCGCACACCGGCGACCACGTCTTCGCCCTGGGCGTTGATGAGGAATTCGCCGTAGAATTCATTGGAGCCGTTCGCGGGGTTGCGCGTGAACGCCACGCCGGAACCAGAATCATTGCCGGTATTGCCAAACACCATCGCCTGCACGTTGACGGCAGTGCCCCATTCGGCGGGAATGCCGTATTTGCGGCGATACACAATTGCGCGGTCGTTCATCCAGGAACCGAACACAGCGCCGGCGGCACCGCGAAGCTGGTCCCACGGGCTGTTCGGGAACGACTTGCCGGTGCGTTCCTTGACGAGCGCCTTGAAACGATTGACGAGTTCCGCCTGGTCTTCCGCCGTCAGTTCGCTGTCCACGATGTCCTTGTGATACTTTTCGTGCTTGAATTCGTGGATGACCGTTTCAAACGGTTCATGATCTTCGCCCTCGCGCTTCTGCACGCCGAGCACGACGTCGCCATACATCTGGATGAAGCGGCGGTAGCAATCCCACGCAAAGCGCGGATTGTTGGTGGCCTTTTCCAGCGCGATGACCGTCTGATCGTTCAGGCCGAGGTTCAAAATCGTGTCCATCATGCCGGGCATGGAATCGCGGGCGCCGGAGCGCACGGCGACGAGCAGCGGCATCCCGCTGGTGGCGCCGAACTTCGTGCCCATAATTTTTTCCATGTTCACGATGCCGGCTTCCATCTGTGCCTGAAGTTCCTTCGGGTAAGTCTTCTTGTGCGCGTAGAAGTAAGTGCAGACTTCGGTGGTCACGGTGAAACCGGGAGGCACCGGCAGGCCGATGCGGGTCATCTCGGCGAGATTCGCGCCTTTGCCGCCGAGCAGCGGCTTCATCGAGCCGTCGCCGTCGGCCTTTTTATTGCCCCAGGTATAGACGTATTTGGTGGTTTTAGTTTTTGCCATAAATTGAATTGTTGTGCGTTTTAATTCGTTGAAACGAGTTCTGAAAATATCAAACCAACTTGCGGAGTCAATGAATCTAGCGGCAAAAAAACCCGCAGATGCGTATGTGAACCCTGTTCTGGACAGGAGTGGGAACAAGGGATTGAACCTTGCCCATCCCTCCGAACCGGACGAGCGGATCTCCCGCCTCCGGCTCGCCAGATAGAACGTCGGTTACCCAGAGCCAGTTTCAAAACCTCCGATATTTCATAGCTGCGGGTGAGTGTGGCGGCTGTTCAATCAACTCGACCGCGCCGGCGAAGGTTTGCTGCGCCGCACCCGCAACCTGTGTCTGGGCGCGCTCATCGAAGCGGTCCGCGACCAGACCCGCATCGTGGACCTCAAACAGGTTAACCATGTCCTCATTCAACCCCACTGGAGAAAAGACTGTGACCAGCCCATCGCTTAAAAATGTCCGGTGGTCGCGCGAGCAAATCCGCGCCGCCCGGCTCGCGCCGCTGGTGCCGCTGCTCCAGCAACGCAAGTTGGAACTCATCGCACACGAGGCGGGCAATTTTATTTTGCCCGCCTATCCCGGTCTC
>JAJXXI010000488.1 GCA_021781185.1 bacterium | reverse complement strand
GGGCGAATGGCGTTCTCGACCAGGTTGTTGTCGATCTCCACCCGGCCATCGGTCAGGTAAATGTCCAAAGTGCGCCACTGGCCCAGTGCATAATCAATGGCGATACCCAACGGACTTTGGGGCAGTTGACGGCCGCTGGCTTTAAGTTTGATCAAGGCGCGCTCGATGCGTTTGACGACGGGACGGCTTTCACTGGCACGAATGGCCGCACGCAACGCGGGGCCGGCGCGGTGTTCCCGCAAGGCGGATTCGACTTGGTAAAGCTGTTGGATCTGGCCCAACAACCATCCCGCCAGACGCTGGGAGCTTTCCCTCGCCTCGTAAGACTTCCGCCGCACATGCGCCCAGCAGCCGGCCAGCTTGATTTCGGGGGTGCGTCCGTTGGCAAAGGCGCGATAGTCGGGTAAGGGCGCGACGTTGCCGTCGCGCCCTCCCCTCAAAACCGGACTTGAAAGTTTCCCTTCATCCGGCTCAAGCCGTGGTTAAGCCCTTCGTCTGAAGAGCCGGTCAAACACTACTTTTAATGCCCGCTTCCTTGCGGGTGATTCCGAACCGCTGATGGAACGCTCGTTCCGCAAAATACGTTCGCCATTCAGGATCAAAGGGATTGGCATCCCCCTTGATTTTGACATGACGACGTATGGGAGTGTCCCCAGCATAGACCATCCGTTCCCAGATGGTCTCTCCGTTTCGGGCGCATTCGCCGGTATCCGCTGCAAACGTCCAGTGGCGTCCTTTGATGGAATGAAAGTATCGGGCTTTCACCCATCGGGCACCCTTGGGGTGGTGTCGGCGGCGGCACCAGCGCCATAGCTTGCGCCAGATCTCAAAGTCCACTCGTTGGAATGCCCTCCTCGCCACGCAGTGCCGATGATAGTTTGCCCAACCTCGGATGACCGGGTTGAGTAGCATTATCAACTGTTCCTGCGCCACAGATCGGTTCCCCTCAATCAGACCTCGCACCTTGTCGAGAAACGCCTTCGTGTTCTTCCTCGAAGGCGTCACGAGCAATTTGCCTCCGTGTTTGCGGAGGTGCTGGCCGAGGAAGTCGAACCCATCTTGAATGTGTGTGACGCGGGTTTTCTCCGCCGACAGTTGCAATCCCCGCTCGCGCAGGAATGCTTCCACCAGTGGTCGCACTTCATTTTCAAGCAGTTCGCGGCTGCTGCCGGTGATAATGAAGTCGTCCGCGTAACGCACCAGATGCACTTTGGGATGAACCCATTTTCCGTTTCGCTGTGTGCGTGCAAACGTCTTTGACAGCGTGGTTTCAAGTCCATCCAGAGTGAGGTTGGCCAATGTCGGAGAGATGGTGCCTCCTTGTGGAGTTCCCGCCTCGGTGGCAAACCAGCTCGACTTTTCGAGATACCCAGCCTTCAGCCACTTTTCGAGGATGACCGTGTCCACTGGAATGTGGGACAGCATCCAAGTATGGCTGATGTAATCAAAGCAGCCTTTGATGTCTCCTTCGAGCACCCATTCCGCCGCGTCGTCTCTCGACAGCACCTTAAAGCACTGTTCGATGGCATCGGCGGTGGAACGGTTTCGTCGGAAGCCATAGGAGTTGCGGTCGGCCAGAGTTTCAGCGACGGGTTCCAGCGCCATGAGATGTAAGGTCTGCATGGCGCGGTCTTTCATCGTCGGAATACCCAGCGGCCGTAACTTGCCATTGGCTTTGGGAATGTGAACCCGCTTCAAAGGAAGCGGCTTATATCCCCGTCGCTGCAATGATTCGATGGCTTTGAGCTTTGTTTGTGGCGTGGACCAGAGAACCCGGTCCACGCCGGAGGTTCGTTTGCCCTTGTTGTCAGTAACTCGTTTCACGGCCAGGGCCTTACCGCCAAATGAGTGGGTGAGCAGCCGTTGCAAGGCTTTAACCTTGCCCCAGCGTCCCGCCCGTGTTGCCTTGACGATACGTGCTTGCAGCCTTCGCACCTGATGCTCACAGCGCCGCCAGTCTAACTGGCTCCAATCCTGAACATCGGTTGAGGAGGCACACGCGGAACAGTCCGCGTTCATTTGCGTTTTCCTCATGAAAAGGGTCTGTCAGTTCTCTCGTCAGTCACGACCCGCCGGAAGTCAGCCCGTTTTTCGGAGAAGCAGCCAGCTTCTTATCCGCGCGATTATCGCTCGGCATTCGCTTTTTCCAGCATCCTTTGCCCACTCTTCTATCGGCGATTCTTGCGAAACGCTTTCCTCCTCTGAGGAGAAGAATGGGATTGCCATGTTTTGATTCAATGACCGGATTGATTTAGCCCCCGCCTTTACACCGGCAGTCGTATTTGTCCATGTGCTCCTTGCAGAGCTCGATTAGCATCCTGACTGCGCGCCTTTTGGCTTCGGCCTGTCAGCATCTTTGGCCGGTTCGGGTTAACGATGCGTGCGGACGGTTCACTTGTGTTGGGCGTGTCATCCAGCCTGTCCCTAAATCCGCATTGATGCTTGCAGTTTCGGAGATCACCTCGCGGCCATCTTCGTGTCATGAAGACATTGGGATTTTGTCTCAGCAGCTTCCAACCCGACCGTTGCCGGTCGCGCTGGTGCCGATAGGCTACTGCGGATGGAACCGCAGGTTCGTTTTATGGAGTATCCATATGGAACAATCATTGAATCAACTTCATGTCGCACGGCCGCGTAGCCATCACACTACAAGGTGCCGGTAAAAGTGGGCGAGATCACGTTGTCCAAACAGGCCGTGGCCCGGCTGGTTTCCCAATGAAAAAACACGTCGGCATTTGGACGGCTGCCTGTCCACAGATAACCTTGCCTGGTCTTGCCATTCCCCGGCTCCAGATAATCAATCGGCGTTTCATCCACCTGCACATAGCCGCCGGCCATCACCCCGGTGCGGATTTGTTCGTAGATCGGCTTCAACCAATCCGCCGCCAGTTCCACCCACCGTGCCAGCGTTTGCCGGGGTATTTGAACTTGGTGCCGCTGGGCGTAAATCTGTTCCTGCCGATACAGCGGCAGATGGTCGCAGTATTTGCCGACCAAAATGTGGGCCAGCAATCCGGGAGCAGGCAAACTGCGATCCAGCAACCGTTCCGGCAAGGGCGCGATCACCGGCACCGGGTCCAGTTCGGTCCGATGCACATACTTCTTGCGAATGATCCGGCGGCGCAGAAAACGCGCCGGTTCATAGTCCAACTGTTCGCTGACCTCCTGGCCGATGCAGCGCCACTGTTCAGGCTGCTGTTTCACCGGCTCGGGTTCGATCACCTCTTCGATGACCGGCAAGTGTTCGGGCAGGCGCGGGGCGCGAGCCTTGCGCACCGGCTGGCGTTTTTCCACCACCACGGGCGCGGGAGACGGCTCGACCGGCGCTGCCGTCAGCTCCGGCAGTTGCAGCAGCAGTTGCAGTTGCGCCGGACTGAGCGCCTCGCTGCTGACCCCGAAGAAACGCCGGGCCAGCGCATCCAGCTTTTGCCGCAGCCAGCCAATCTCGCTCCGCGCCGCCGCCAGCGCCGCCTGCAGCGCGGACACCTGTTCCCGCAGGGCGTTGATTTCAGTGGGTAAAGCGGTGTCCATCGCGAGTCGCAGCATCAGACGCCACGCGGACAAAAAGGTTCAAGCAAAGTTGAAAAATTTTCGCGCGAAAAAGTTCCTATTCGCGCTCATACCACGGACGCAGCTTGGCCCCGCGCAAATCCACGCCATCGGTCAGCATCGCCAACGCCTGCGGCGTCAACTTCAACTTGGTGGTTTCGGGTGATAGACTCTTTGGCCAGGCGAAGGTTCCGGTCTCAAGCCGCTTGGTCAGCACCCAAATCCCGGTGCCATCAAAGCAAATGATTTTGATCCGCGTGTGCCGCCGATTGCTGAACACGAACAAAGCCCCTTGCTTCAAGTCTTCACCCAATCGCTCCGCCACCAGCGCGTGCAGACCGTTGAAGCCTTTGCGCATGTCGCACGCCTCCACCGCCACGAAC
>JAJXXI010000507.1 GCA_021781185.1 bacterium | reverse complement strand
AAAAGGCGAATGTCGAGGCTGCGCAGGCCAACGTCCGGCGGCTCACCGACTTGGAAAATTTTGGCCGCGTCACAGCACCGTTTGCCGGCATCATCACGGCACGCAACACGGACATCGGCCAGCTCATCGCCGCCGACAGTGGGCCGGAGCTGTTTGATCTCGCGCAGACCGATCCGCTGCGCATCTATGTCCGGGTGCCGCAGCAATACATCCACGCCATCGCGCCACAACAAATGGCGGAACTGACCTTTCAGGAGCTGCCGGGCAAAATTTTCAAGGCCACCATCATGCGCACGGCGGGCGCGGTGGACCCCGGCTCGCGCACCTTGCTGGTGGAATTGCAGGTGCCGAATCCGCACGGCGAAATTCTTGCCGGCAGCTATGCCCAGGTGCGGTTCAATCACGCCGCCGACGGACATGTGCTGACCATTTCGGATAACGCCCTGATTTTCCAGGCCGAAGGAATGCAGGTCGCTGTTGTCGGGCGCGACAACAAGGTGGTGTTACATGCCGTCAAGCTCGGCCGCGATTTTGGCAATACCGTTCAAATTCTCAGCGGACTTGACGCCGGCGACCGCGTCATCCTCAATCCGCCTGATTCCATCGCCAACGGCATGACCGTGCAGGTGGCGGCACCGGAGGAAAACCGCGCGAGAAAATGAAAACCGTTGCATTCATTGGCAGCCTCGTTCTCGCCGCCGGTTTGACTGGCTGCGCGGTGGGGCCGGATTACCAGCGCCCGCCGCTTTCGCAAAACCAGCCGGTGGCAAAAGCCTTCAGCGATGGCAGCACCAACGCCGTGCTGTGGAAAGTGGCGGAACCGGCCGCGAACGTGCCGCGCGGCGACTGGTGGGGGATTTTTGGCGACGCGGAACTGAACCGGCTGGAATCACTGGCCGCGACGAACAACCAAAATCTTGTAGCAGCGGCGGCCCGGCTTGAACAATCCCGCGATCTGCTCGCAGCGACCCGCTCGGAATTCTTCCCGCAACTCAGCGCCGGCGGCACGCCGAATGGCGATCTCACCCGCCAGCGCACCAGTTTCAACCAGCCATTCCAAGGTCATGCGGCCAATGTTTCGCACACTTACGACACCTTCACCGCGCCGCTGTATCTCGGCTGGGAAATGGATTTATGGGGCCGCGTGCGACGCCTTTCCGAAGGCGCACATGCGCGTTTTTCCGCCACCAGCGACGACTTTGAATCCGCCCGGCTCGCGGTGGCCGCCGAGGTGGCGGATGATTATTTTCTGTTCCGCGCCCTCGACACCGAACGTGCGCTGCTCACCAATACGATCGTCGCGTATCGCCGGTCGCTGGAGCTGACGCAAAACCGCCGGCGCGGTGGCATTGTCTCCGACCTCGATGTCGCTCAGGCGGCCACACAACTTCACAGCGCCGAGGCGCAATTGCCGGTCATCGAACTGCAAAGTGCGCAGACACTGCATGCGCTCGCCCTGCTCTGCGGCCAGTCGCCAATGAATTTTGCCGTGACCACCGCCAGTTCATCAGCCGTGCAGGTGCCTGTCGTGCCTTCCATTTTGCCGGCGGATTTGCTGGAACATCGCCCGGACATCGCCGCCGCCGAGCGGCGCATGGCCGCCGCCAATGCCGACATTGGCGTGGCCAAGGCGGCATTTTTCCCGGCGATCAAATTCAACGGTCTCGCCGGTTTTCAATCCGTCGACGCCAGTTCATGGTTCGACTGGCCGAGCCGTTTCTGGTCCGTCGGCCCGAATGTGGAGTTGCCGCTGTTCACCGGCGGTTTGAACCGCGCCCATCTGGCGGCGGCCCGCGCGGCCTATGATGAAACCGTGGCCAATTACCGGCAGACCGTGCTGGGGGCCTTTGGCGAAGTTGAGGACGCGCTGGCCGCGCAACGCCTGCTCGCGGAAGAATGGACGGCGGAAAACGCCGCGCTCATCGCCGCCCGGCATACGCTGGAAATCTCCGAGAACCGCTACAAGGCCGGGCTGGTGACTTATCTGGACGTGGCGACCGCGCAGACCGGCGTGCTTACACACGAACGCACTGTGGCGCAACTGGAAGGCGCACGGCTCGCCGCCACGGTCAATCTGGTCAAAGCCCTCGGTTGCGGCTGGTCGGACGTGACCCGCTAAACGCGATTGGTCAGCCCTTCTTGGCGGGAGCGTGCAGCACTTTGACCGCTTCGGGCAGCTTGTAATGACGTTTCAATCCGGCGTCGCCGAGCAAGCCGGCGGGAACGCGCGCGATGAATTCAGGAAAACTCCGTTCGACGCGATCACGCAGAAGCTTTTGCCCGGTTTTGGACGCCCAGAACTCGTCCTCGATTTTATTCAGCGCAATGCCCGCCTCATCATTTGTCATGTTTTCGCGTTTCGCGAGCACCCAAGTCAATTCCGGATCACCGGGCAGCGCCACCGGAAACGCCACGAATTTCAGAGTGACTTCAGGCTCCTCCGTCTCCGGCACGGCCGGGCGCACGGGGATGCGGCTGTGAAACTGCGTTCCGTCCGGCAGCGAAACATCCACATTCAAGCCATTGCCTTCCTCGTCCGGCTCGATGTCCATGTCGGCATCGCCGAAACCGGCGGCCAGTTGTTCCTTCACCGCTTCCAGCGTTTTCGCCTCCAAATCAGGCAGCGGAATGCGGTCGCAGAATTTCTCAAAGGAGTTCGCGCGGTTTTTTGAACGCAGTTCCGCTTCAAACGCGCAATAAATCTTATCGGCGAGGGCCGGGTCCGGCGCCACGCGGGGCAGAATGGTTCGCAGCAAGTCCAGCAACTGCGCCTGCTCATCGCGCTTGGGATTTTTGGTTTTCTTTTCTTTGGCCATAAAATTCAACTGCTTTTGTTTTTATTCAACGCCGCCGTGAACCAGTCCACCGGCTGTGGTTTGGCGGGAGCCGCAGGACGGTTGAATCCGCCGCCCGCCGGACGGGGTGCGCCGGGCGAGGTCCGCGTGCCGCTGGTGCCGGGGCCAATTTGCGGCGCGGCCTTCATTGAAAGCGCGATGCGTTTGCGCGGCAAATCCACCTCGGTGACCGTGACCGTGACCCGCTGGGAAACTTTGACGACTTCCGCCGGATCTTTGATAAAGCGGTCTGATAACTGGCTGACATGCACCAGTCCGTCCTGATGCACGCCAATGTCCACGAACGCGCCAAAGGCGGTGACGTTCGTCACAATGCCCGGCAGCTTCATGCCCGGCTTCAGGTCTTCCATTTTTTCGATGCCGCTTTGGAACGAGAACACCTCAAACTTCTGGCGCGGATCGCGCCCCGGCTTGGCCAGTTCGCCGAGAATGTCCGTCAAGGTCGGCAGGCCCACCGCCTCGGTGACGTATTTCGGCAATTGGATTTTCTGGCGCAAACCGGCGTCGCGCATCAGGTCGCTGACGGAGCAGTTCAAATCGTTCGCCATGCGGTTCACAAGCTCGTAGCTTTCCGGGTGAACGGCGCTGGCATCGAGCGGGTCCGCGCCAGCGCGGATGCGGAGGAAGCCGGCGGCCTGCTCAAACGCCTTTTCGCCGAGGCGCGGCACCTTCTTCAAATCGGCCCGCGACTTGAACGGGCCGTTTTCATTGCGATACGCCACGATGTTCGCCGCCAGCGCCGGGCCAAGGCCGGAAACGTAAGCGAGCAACTGCTTGCTCGCGGTATTCAGTTCCACGCCCACGCCGTTCACGCAACTGATCACCACGTCGTCGAGGCTGCGCTTGAGCGCGGTCTGGTCCACATCGTGTTGATACTGGCCCACGCCGATGGATTTGGGGTCCAGCTTCACGAGTTCCGCCAGCGGATCCATGAGGCGGCGGCCAATGGAAACCGCGCCGCGCACGGTGACGTCGTGGTTCGGAAATTCTTCGCGCGCCACATCCGACGCCGAGTAAATCGAAGCACCGCTTTCGTTCACCATCACGATAGGCATCGTCAGCTTGAGCAGTTTCACGA
>JAJXXI010000002.1 GCA_021781185.1 bacterium | reverse complement strand
ATGGCGTCCACGCTCTCCTCCTGCGCGGAGTCAATGAAGGAGCAGGTGTTGACGATGACGGCATCGGCCCGGGCGGCATCGTTGGTGATCTCCACGCCGCTTTTGAGCAGCGAGCCAAGCATGATCTCGGCATCCACAAGATTCTTGGCGCAGCCGAGGGAAATCAGGCCGACGCGCAACGGCTTTTCACTGGAATTTTTCTTGGTCACAGTCGGCGGAGATTAGCAGAGACTGGCCATGAAGCAATCTTGCGAAAACACCCGGCGGCATGGCTTGAAGGAGATTCGCCGGGACCACCTCGCCACACCGGAATCAATCCGCCGGCGGGTTGGTCGCGGCGGAATTGGTGGAAACATTTTCCACGGCGTTGGGGACCGTGACCGGCGCAGGCGCGTTGGTAGCCGCCGATTCAGCGGGCAAGCCGAGCTGTGTGCGCAACACGGCGCGGGCGGCAAAAGGCATGCCTTGCTGCGGGTTCAGCAACTGGTTCACAACAACCCGGTTCAGATCATTGAACGGTGGCAAGGGGATGCGCTTATCGCCCCCAAACTTGGACGTCTTGGAGGTGTAGCTCTCATAAACGAGCGTGGCCAGGCGCCGATAATTCTCATAACGGTCATCCTGACCGGTCACCAAATTGT
Source organism: bacterium (assembly GCA_021781185.1). Taxonomy (GTDB): domain Bacteria; phylum Verrucomicrobiota; class Verrucomicrobiia; order Limisphaerales; family UBA11358; genus UBA11358. The sequence continues at coordinate 15,255 of JAJXXI010000002.1, read as the reverse complement.
AGTAAGCACGGGTCAGCAGGCCTTGGACGGCGGAAGTGACGCGTTCCTGCGATGTCTCGCCAATGTCAATCTGCACCACGGCCACGGCATATTCGTCCAGCGTCACGTTTTTCGGCAATGAATCCGGCTGGCCGTCTATGATCGGCTTGTTGGGATATTTTTCGCCCAAATACTTGAACCATTTTCTCGCCTCGGCCATGCGGTCGTTCACATAAAGGAAATACACGGCGTCGCGCAGGAAGTTCCGGTGTGCGGTGGCAATGTTTTCGCGCATGGATGGATCCTCGGCCATCATGGTCTCGTAGGCCTTGTTGACGTTGGGAATGAGCTCCAGGTTCGGGCCCAGTGAATAAACGTGGGTCAGCGGATCAAGAATGATCCGGCCATGATGGAACGCCTGCAGCATGGACTGGTAGATGACCCGTTGCAGCTTGATGAGGTCATCCGCCTTCACTTTGCCGGGATTTTCCGCCGCCCTCTCAAGACCGAGCGCCGCCCAGTAGATCGCATGCGCCTCGGGCAGGCGCCAGTCGAACGGCCCGTATTCCGCGTTCACTTTGGCAACGAAGGCGGGGTCCATTTTGAAATCCTCCCGGAACCTCACGAGGTTGGTCCGGGCGGCGGCGTCCGGGGGATTCAGCATCAGGTCAATGTTGGTGCCGTTTGGACCGAAGAAAGGCTCCATTTCATCCGCCCACTGCTGCTTGTAATACATGTTGGCGTCGTCGAGGTTCTGCCCCATCTTGTGCTGGAAAAACCAGGCCAGTTCACGATAGATGTCCACGCTGTTCGGGTTGTAACGCAGGCCGTCGTCACGCAGGAGGGAAATGCCCCGTTCCACCCAGCGCCAGCGGTCGGGAAAATCCTTGAACTTCACCGAGATGTTATAGGCCATGTTCCAGCCTTGAAAGACCCAGACCGGCGCATAGGTCGGCTCCAGTTCCGTGATCCAGTCTGCCAACTGCGCCGCCTCGAAAAACTTGTCGTCCTGCTGGAGATCGTTGGCGCGGATCCAGAGGAAATTGGAGATCAAACCGCGAAAACCACCCAGCGCCACGGTGGTGAAGGCGAGCATTGGCGGTGCATTTTTCAATGCCGTCGCGCGCGTCAGCCCCAGCGCATCCCGGTCCTGATCCAGCAATTGCTGCATCCGGCTGGCACCAAACACCAGCGCGGCGGCGAGCAGCAGGAGGATGATTTTTTTAACGCGAAAATTCATTGGGTTCCCTGCGCCGTGGCCAGTTCACGCCGGCTGAAAAAAAAGATGCCCGCCGCCGCGAAGACGCCGCCCACCAGCAGGACGATTTGCACGAACGCCAGGCCAAGTTCACTCCAAGTGATGCTGCGGCCGGTGCTCAACGAATCCACCGGGGAGAAACTCTTGACCAGGCTAATGACCGACAACACGCCCTTGAAGGCCGGGATCAGCACCACGTCCGCCGCCGAGTGGCCGGCTTCCCCGGTCTCCTCGTTGCCCGCCGCCACGGAACCGGACTGCACCGATTCGGCCAGCGTGCTGCTCGAAAACGCCACCAGCAACATGGCCAGCGCGAAAAAGGTGGCCACCGGAAACGACAGGAAGCTCGCCGCCATCAACCCCAGCGCGGCCAGCAGGGCCATCCAGCAAAAAATGATCCCCAGCCCGCGCACGAAGTTCAGGCCGAAACCGCCCTCCGGATACAACACCTCCATACCGTCATCAATCGGGAACAGCAGCGCCGTGGAGTTCGGGTTCACAAAAGAGATGGTCAGCACGCCGTTCGCATCAAACAGATCCGGCGGAATGGCAAATTCGTGGAAGGTATCCGGCGCCAGGCTCATTGGCTGGCTGCGCCAAAGGGGCGTTTTGTTCGGCACACCCACCTGCCACATCGCCACGTAGGTGCCGGAGGGGCTTTTTTCCGCCGCATTGAACTTCACGCGCAACTGTAGCGGTTTTCCCTTCAGGTAATTTTTTGCAAAGCCGAGGTTGATTTGCCAGGAGCGCCCATAACCCGGCGGGACCACCTGCAAAGACGCCTTCAACTGTTCGCGGATTTGCCGGCGCACCTCGGGCAGGTCCGACTGGTCCACCGGGGTGGTCTTCAAGCGATCCCGCAGGATCTGCTCAGCCTGGGCGTCAATTTCCGCCATATCCACCTTCTCCTTCGCCGAGCCGCGCGCCACAAGAATCTGATCGCGCAACACCCTCTGCTCGGCTGCCGGCAACTTTCCGGCCCGCCACACCAGCAGGCCATAGACACAACCACCGGACAGCGCCAGCAAAACCGCGTTCAACGACATGATGCCGATCCACTTTCCCACCCAGATCTGCCAGCGGGCCACCGGCTTGGTGGCGACCACCTGGATCTGGCATTCCTCAATGTCCCGGGCCAGCGTGCCACAGGCCAGCCAGAGCGTCGAAAGCCCCAGCAGGGTGGTGATGGCGCTTAAAGTGTAAGTGATGATGATCTGCGTGAAGCCCCGCGCCGTGCCGTCATCCTGAATGACCATGGGCAGTCCCACAACCGATCCCAGGAGCAGCACCGCCAGCACGAGAAACAGCCGGAAACGGAAAGCGGCCTTCCAAGTCAAACCGGCAATGGCAAGAATTCGTTGCATCAAAAAATCGTTCTCCGTCTGGCGTTCAAATTATTTCTTCCCACCGAGCAACGATGACAACTTCTCGTCCGCCTTGGATAGATCAACCGGCCTGGCCTCCGGTTTGGACTCCGGTGCCGGGGATGGGGGCGTTGCCGGCTCCGGCGGCGCAGGCTGGGCCAGCGCTTCCAATTTGCCCTCATTCACGACCGGTTTTGATTCGACCGCCGCCGCCTTCGATGCCTCCGGTTTCGCCGGCTGCGGCAACGACAGTTTTTCCAGGAGTTTTTCCGCCTCCGGCCGTTCTTCCATCCCGCCGCGCAAATATTCCGCCACCCGGGCCCCGGACTGGGCACCGCTGGTTTCATTCGCCGCGCGGGCTTTCGCCACCACGTCGAGGAAATAGCTTTCGAGATTCTGCGTCGGATTGTCCACGCGCACGTCGCCCATGGAAATGTCCTTGCGGATGATCTCCAGCACACGCTCCAGGGTTTCGCGCGGCAGCACCGGCGTGGTGATGCGCAGGGTGTCCGGGGTGGCGAGCAGTTCCTTCAGCGTTCCCGCCGCCTGGATTTTGCCGCCATAATAAATCACCACGCGGTCGCAAACATCCTCGACGTCCGAAAGCAAATGGCTGCTCAGGATCACCGTCTTGCCGCGGCGCGCCAGCGCGAGAATCAAATCCTTCACTTCCCGGCAGCCAATCGGATCCAGCCCGGCGGTCGGCTCGTCCAGAATCACGAGGTCTGGATCGTTGATGAGCGCTTGCGCGAGACCGATGCGCCGCTGCATGCCCTTGGAAAATTCACCCACCGCGCGGGTCTGCGTCTTGCCCAGGCCCACCATCTCAAGCAACTGTTCCGCACGATTATTGCGGTCCGCCTTGTCGAGATGAAACAGGTTGCCAAAGAAATCCAGCGTCTCGCGCGAGTTGAGGTAGCGATACAGATAGGATTCCTCCGGCAGATAACCGATGCGCGATTTGGTCTGCACGTGCCGCGGCGAATGGCCGAACACTTCCAGATGCCCCTTCGTCGGATTCAGCAGGCCCAGCAGCAGCTTGATGGTGGTGGACTTGCCGGAGCCGTTCGGTCCGAGCAACCCGAAAATCTCCCCGCGCCGGACTTCAAAATCCACGTTGTCCACCGCGCGCGCCTTGGGGCGGTTCCAGAAATCCTTGAACACCTTCGTCAGTCCGCGCACGGACACAACGACCTCGCCGCTGGACGGCGGATTGCGGACGGCGGATTGCGGATTCATTTCGGCGACAGCCATAACATTAAATGGTAATGCCCGCGTCTCGCGGGCCGGCTTCGGCACACCACCGAAGCTGGGTTGGTTTAGATGGAATTATTCATTGTCAATGCCGCCAGCCAGCGGTGCCTGGCCGAAAACCGCCGCCAATGCCGGCTTCTTTTCATGCCATCTTCGGCGCGAGCTGGCCGGAGCTGTTCGACGTGGAACCGGGCTTCGGCTCCGCCATTTCAGGATGAAAATGCTCCATCTCCTCGCCTTTGCGCACCAGACGGGCGCTGTTGAAAATCACGATCAGCGAACCGACGTTGTGCAAAATTGCCGCGGGAATCGGTCCGATCAAACCAAACGACGTGACCGTCAAACCGACAACGATGAACAGCACTCCGAACATGAAGTTCTGGTTGATCACCGCGCGGGTGCTGCGCGAAAGTTTCACGAGGAACGGCAGCCGGCGCAGGTCGTTGTTCATCAGCGCAATCGTGGCGCTGTGAATCGCCACCTCGCTGCCCGCCGCGCCCATCGCGATGCCGATGTCGCCCGCCGCAAGCGCCGGCGCGTCATTCACGCCGTCACCGATCACCGCCACTTTGTATCCCTTCGCCTTCACGGCGCGGACAAATTCCACCTTGTTCTGCGGCAAACAATCACCCTTCGCCTCTTCGCAGCCGATCTCGGCGGCGACGCGCGTGGCGACCACCTGCCGGTCGCCGGAAACCATTGCTACCCGGCGGACGCCGGCTTCCTTCAATTCCAGCAGCGCTTCTTTCGCCTCGGGGCGGGTCTGATCCTGCATGCCGACCCAGCCCACGCATTTCCCGTTTTGCGCGACAAAAATCAGGCTCCAGCCTTCGGTCTCGCTCAGGTCCACGGACTTCTCAAACCCTGCGTCAATGCCGTTGTCCTTGAGCCATTGAGCACGGCCAACCAAAACCCTGGCCCCGTTGATCTCCGCCTTTACGCCGCGACCGGCGGTTTCCGCAAAATCCTTCGGCTCGGCCAGGGGCACCCCCGCATCACCGGCAAGCATGGCCAGCGCCTTGGCGGTCGGATGGTTGCTGTATTTTTCAGCGGAGGCGGCGAGCAGGAGCAGTTCCGCCGGTTTCGTGTCGCCAATCGGCGCAAGGCGGCTGACCGCGAGCTGGCCGGTCGTCAACGTGCCGGTCTTGTCGAAGATAAACGCGTTGATTTTGGCGGCGGCCTCGATGTCCGCCACATTCTTGATCAAAATGCCGAGGCGCGCGGCGGCGGACAAGGCGGCGACCATCGCGGTCGGCGTCGCCAGAATAAACGCACACGGACAAGAGACAACGAACACGGCGATCACGCGGTTCAAATCGTGCGTGAACGCCCAGACCAGCGCGCCGATCACCAGCACCAGCGGCGTGTAAAAGCCCATGTATTGGTCCACGATCTTCATGATCGGGAGCTTGGTCTTTTCGGCGGCCAGAATCAGTTCGCGCACGCGGCCGAGGGTGGTGTCCTCGCCCGCGCGGCTGACTTTGATCTCCAGCACGCCGGTCAAGTTTTGCGTGCCGGCGAAAACTTCATCGCCGGCATTTTTTTCTGCCGGCAGCGATTCACCGGTGATGGTGGCCTGATTGAACGACCCCTGGCCGTTGACGATGACGCCATCGGCCGCAACATTGTCACCGGGACGGATGCGGATGATGTCACCGACTGCAAGCTGGCTGGCGGCCACTTCCTCCTCACTGCCATCCTTCATCAGACGGCGGGCCTTGGTGGGCGTGAGTTTGATGAGTGACTCAATGGAATTGCGCGCGCCCTCGGCGGTGCGGCTTTCAATGATCTCGCCGATGAGCATGAAGAAAGCCACGATGCCAGCGACCTTGTAATTGCCGGAAGCAAACGCGGCCAGCACGGCGATGGCCACGAGTTCGTTGATGCTCAGGCGCCCCATGCGCAGATCCTTGACGGCCGTGACGACAATCGGATAAATGAGGATGAGGGCACCGATACAGGCGCTAACGCTGGCGACGGCACCGCCCTGCTCAAACAGCCAGTCCACAAGGTAGGCATTGACGACCAGAATGACGCCGGTGACGGCCTGCCACAGATGGACCACGGAATGTTCGTGATCATGGCCACAACCGCACCCGGCTTCGTGCTTGTGCTCGTGCTGGCTCAAAAGGGACGTAACTTGCATAATTAAAAGTGGTCTTTAACAACTGGCGCCGTGCTCCACGCTCGCGGCCCTGTTGTCTCGTTTCACACTAAGGGCTCCCCGTCGTTTTCTGTCCCGGCGGTTCGCGGTTCAACAACAACCTCAATTCCATCGGGTCGCCACTGGCAGTTGTCGGCACAAAGGCCTTGAAATCGGCATTCGTCAGCGCCCGTCCCATCACCTGCACCAATTGCTGCTGGTCGAACAGCCCCGGGTTAATGAGATAATTCGGCAGCAGGTCGCTGAACGCCTTGGCGTCAGCCTGGACGGACTGAACATACAACACACTGGCGCTTTGCGCTTCGTTGATGATGGCCGAGGCCTGGGCGTCAGCGCTGTTGGTCACCTGGTTCTCGTAAGTGTGGGCGTCATCGAGAAGTTTGTTGCGGTTCTGACGCGCCTCGGTCACCTGATCAAAAACGCTTTGCAACTGACGCGGCGGAATACTGTCCACGTTGCACTGCTGAATGGTGATGCCCAGATGCTCTTGTTCGGCCAGTTGAATGACCCGCGTTTTCACCGCCTCCTGAAAACCCGCCACGTCACTATATAACACCGCGTCCACGCCAAAATGCGCGGCCGTATAGAGCAATGAGTTGTTCAGGGCATTTTGCACAATGTTGGAGACACCGGTCAGATTCAAAGCCGAATCCAGTCCGGCGGAGAAGCCGAAGACGGCGCGAATGGGATCATTCACCTGATAATAGATGGTGGCGCGCGTGTGAATGATGTTGCGGTCGGCGGTGATGGCGTATCCGTCCACGACTGGATTAAGCGTGCCGCTGCCGGGCGGCAGGTTGCCCGTCGCCTGATAAGCCGCCTTCTGCTGGGGCGTCATGTAAAACCAGCCCACGGTGGAACTGACATTCTGGACTTCCTTGTAGGGAATTTTCACCACCTCATCAATCGGATAGGGAAAGGACCAGTGCAGCCCGGGCCCCAGCAAAGCTTGCTGCCCCGTTCCAATGGGCTTGCCAAACCGCAAGATCACCGCCTTTTCCTGTGGCCCGACCTGAAAGATGCCGGAGGCCAGAAACAACAACACCAACGCCACCATGAGAAACTTGACGATGGCAAAACTGCTGCGCATCGCCTCGGCCAGCGCCTGCGATCCCGGATCATCGGGCGTCACCGGCGCGGGTGCCGGATGATCGTGTTTATGTTCGTCGCTCATGATCAATGGCTGGGCGAGTTGGTGGGCAGGCTCTGAAACAGGTCAAACGGCGGTGTGCGCTGATCGAAAATCAGCATGGACTTCTGATCCAGCGACAATTCCAGCGCCTTGATGCGCAGGAGGAACACTGCCAAGTCGGGGTTTCGCTGGAAAATCGGCAGCGTCTTGGCGGCCTCCGCCACGCCCTGACCTTGAATCCGGGTGGCTTCCGCCTGGGCATTGGCCAATGTCTCATTGGCCTGCCGGTCGGCGTTGGCCTTGATTTTGATTGCCTCCGCCTGGCCCTCATTTTTCGCCTTGCTGATGAGAATATTCCGTTCGGATTTCATGCGGGCGAACACCGCCTCGGTGACGCTCTCGGGAAGACCGATCTTTTTCAGGCCCAGAAACTCGATCTTGATGCCGTAGTTGTTGGTCTGCAGTTCGCCCTGCACCATCTCCTCGATTTCATTCTGGATTTGCTCGAACTTCAACTGCTTGACATCCGAGTTCACAAAATCGGACAGCGGATGCCGCCCCACCACGGTCATGTTGGCGCTGCGCAGCAAGCTTTCCAACTGCATCTGTGCCGTGGCCACGGAGCCGTTTTTGAAGCTGTTCAGGAAATCCGATGCATCGGAAATCTGCCAGCCGACATAGACGCTGGTAATCAGGTTGATTTGGTCCGCCGTCAGGGTTTCGCTGAACTTGTCCTCAAAGTTTTGGATTCGTTCGTCGAATTTGTAAACCTGCTGGACCGGCCAGGGCCAGCGAAAATGCAGCCCAGGCTGGTAGATGCCGGTGGTCTTGCCGAAGGTGGTGACGACCGCCACTTCCGACTTGCGCACCTGGAAGGTGAACAGCAGCAGCACAAAAATGACGACCAGCACCGAGGCCGTTACGAGGGTGGTTAGATTCCGTTTCATGGCGAATTGGTTACGTTCAAATTCAGGAGATCGGCGCGGATTTTGTCCTGCAGATCAAAAACGAGCACATTGTGAACATTGGTCACCAGCAAAATGTATTTGCGCGCATGGGCGGTGGCGGCGGGGAACATCTGATAATAGGCGCGCTGCCGGTAAACCGACGGAGCGGCCTCATACGCGGCAATTTGGTTGGTGAACAAACCCGCACGCGCCCAGGCGGAAAGTATGGTTTGCACCTGACCGGCCTGGGCCTGGTTCACATCAGCAAAAGCCGCCGCGCCGGCCAATGCGTTGGTCTGGACGGCGTCAGCCACCGCGTTATTGGTGTCCGCAATCCGCTGCTGGCCGGCGGCCACCACCTTTTCGTAATCGCCCGCCACCTTCACCGGCGGATGGATGTCCTGCACCCCCACAAACAGAATTTTCACCCCCAATTTGTGCCGCATGGCGTCAGCCTGAAGTTCACTCTTCAATTTCTCGGCGGCGCTGGTGCGCAATCGCGAGAGCACCGCGTTCAAATCCACCCCCGCCAGATAATGCACCACATCGCGCTCCGCCAGATCCTGCAGAAGATTGCTCTGGCCGGCATTTTGATAAGCCCAGTCCAGCACGTTGGTGATCTGAAACTGCACCGGAATGCTGACATCAATCAACCCCACTGAAGACACCTTGGTGACCGACTCCTGATCGGCCGCCAGGCCGGCACCGACGAACTGGTTGGTAATGGTGGTCGGTTCGGCGTTGCCCACGAGAAAATTATCCTCCTTGGTATGCACCACCGTCCACAAAATCGCGGTCTCGGCCTCGCTTTGCTTGTCAGGCGTAAAGCCGATATCGAATGTTTGAATCTGGCCGGTGCGATAGCGGTAAACCTGGTCAACCGGCCACGGCCAGACCAAATGGCCGCCGGGATTCAAAACCGGGCGCGTTGAGTCCAACCGCCCGAAATGCTCCAGCACCCCCTGCTCGCCCGGACCGATGAACACCATGCAGGTGGACAACATCAACGCCGCCAGTTGGGCCACCAGCAGGACGGGCAGGCCGCGCCGGGCCATCTGAAAAAACCACGTTTCCGAAACCTTGAAGCCGAATTGATAATCCAGAGCCTGCGCGGCCGTGGTAAAGAGGCTTTCCGGCTGTGCCAGCACGCCCGTGAGCCGGCTGTCGTAAAGCACCCGGACCACCTTTCCCTTCACCCGGGGGCGGTAAATTTCCAAAACCAGCGTGACCAGCATTTCGGCCGAGAGTAAGACGAACAAGACGCAGAAAGCGCGAAGAATGAAAAAATCCGCCCGTGGAAATCCTGCCTTCACGCCGGCGATGCCGAGCGCAGTGGCGGAACAGGCATACGCGCCAGCCAGCAGGAAATTCGCACTCGGTCGCAGAAGGCGATGATTTTCCAGCCGGGCAATGGTCACCGAAAAGCGCCCGAACAAAAACAGCAGCAGCGCATAAATGCCAAAGAGCGCCAGTGACGCCAGCGCCCGTTCAGGCACAATATGCGTGGTCGTTTTTCCGCTCCAGCGCCACAGCCACCAGGCGGCCGCAACCTCCAGCAGCAACAGCAAAACCGCAAAACCGGGAACGAAAAACTTTTCAAACTGCTCGCGCGCATTCCGGGCCGGATAGCTGCCGGCGTCACGGGCTTCAAACAACGACGTCCCCCGGCTGTGCGCCAGTTCGTCCAGCTCCAGTTTTTCCAGCCGTTCATTTTCCTCCAGCCGCATCTGGAACCAGCCCATGAGCGCCACCAGGACACCAAGGCCGAGGAAAACCGACGCGGCCTCGCCGGCCAGCGTGCCGGCGAAAAAAGTGACGCCCAGGCCTGCCAGGAAAACCAGCAGCGCCACGGCCAGATTCACCAGCCCGTTTTTTTGGATGTTGCGTTCCATTTTTATTTCAACCACGAATTGACACTAGTAAACATGAATTCCGGTGATCAGTTCAAAATTCCCGTGCTTCCGATAGTTATGTTCATCCGTGTTCATTCCTGGCTTTCAGCTTAACTCCCGTTCATCAAACAGCGCCACGGCCACCGCCAGTGCTGCGCCGGCATAAAAAACAGCGTAACCAAACGCCTTGCCGACATAGGCCCATTGAAACGTGTTTTTACCCTTTTCCAGCGCGTCGGCGAGCCAGAAAAGCTGCCAGTTCGGGATGACGCTGTAAAGCACCGACGCCCACCACGGGCCGCCGCCGGTGTCTTTGCCTCCGGCTTGCGAATAAAAATAATCCGACATCAGGCCGAGCAAAAACAACGCGGAACAGACCGCCAACGTTGCAATCATGTCCAGCCGCGTGGAACACGCCAGCGCCAGCGCCGCCAGGATCCACAGGGCGAACAAAATCAAAATGCCCGCCGGCACCAACCGCCAGTCCACCGCCGCCACCTGCCCGAGGGTCTGCATCTGCCGGGTGAACTGGAAAACCACAAATGCCGCGATCGTGATCATCACCACCAGCAGGAACACCGCGTCGCTCACAAACGGCCGGCGCAGGAAATAATTGCTGAAACCGGCCAGCGAATAGGCCACGGCCACCGCCCCGGCAAAGATGCCAATGCCCAGCAAATCAGTCTGGCCATAGGCGTCAAACGACATCCAGCTTGCGAGCATCACGCCAATCAGGTTGACATAGGACAGCAAGGTCAGCGCTGCGGCCAGGCCGGCAAACTTCGCCAGCAGGAACTGCGCGCGCCCCACCGGCTTGGACAGCACCGCCAGCGCCGTGCCGCTGCGAATCTCGCGCGCCAGGGACGACGACGCGCTCAACACCGCGCCAAACAAACCCGACAGCAGCATCACCGCCAGTGTGCTCGTTTTGACCAGTTTCATTTCGTCGCCAAACGCAAAATAATACGGAACAGCAAGAAAAATCTCAAACATCACGGAGCCGGTCAGCAGCAGCAAAAAGATCGGCTGCCGGACCAGTTCCATGAACGCATTGACCGCGATGTTGCGAAATTGGCGCATTAAATGGTCGGAAAGTTTACGCTAACACCGAAAAAATACCAGCGGTTTAAATCTTCCCGGCCCGCATGAATCAAACGGGTTACCCAACATTGAGCGCTGTCAGGCAGGTTTTGTTCAAATAAATCATGCAGCCGCCGATCCGGCGGCTTGACACCAAGCAAAAGCGGCGCTTAATAAAAGCCGGAAACACGAGAAAAAAAACTGTGCCACTGAAAAACACGACAACGAAATACGGTGCCATCACAAAATGGTTCCATTGGATCATCTTCATGCTCTTTTTCGGGCAATACACCACCGCCACCATCATGAATTGGATGGACCCCGGCACCACGTTATTCGGGGTGGGAAATTCCGGCTGGGTTGCCTGGCACAAATCTTTTGGCCTGCTGATTCTGGGCATCGTCCTTCTGCGGATAATCTGGCGCAAAACCACCCGTTTGCCGGACTGGGCGAACGGCCTTTCCGCCTGGGAAAAAGTCACCATCCATTTTGTTGAAAACGGCCTTTATGCAGTGATGATCCTGATGCCGTTGACCGGGCTGCTCATGTCCGCCGCCGGCGGGCATCCGACCCCCTTCTTTCACCTGTTTTCAATTCCGGGTTTTTCCCACCCAAACAGTGTTCTGTCCACCATCGCATGGTTCATGCACATTTCCATTTCGTATGTCATCGTCGCTTTGCTGGCGATTCATGTGGGTTTGGCGGCAAGGAGGGAAATATTTGAAAAGGATGGCTACATAAAAAGAATGCTGCCCTGACCGCCACACAACCCGTCCCCCCGCCTGTCGCACTAAAAAATGATTGACCCTGGAGGGGAATGGGCGCACACTTATTTCGTTGTTTGACGAAATGACTTTATATGCGTGAATTCATGGCCATCACCCGGGCGTTGTCCGATCCGAACCGGGTGCGGATTCTACTCGCCCTCAAACGCGGCGAACTGTGCGTCTGCCAGATCACCGAACTGTTCCATTTCGCGCCCTCCACGGTCTCCAAGCATCTTTCCATTCTGCACCACGCCGGGCTGATTCTCTCGCGCAAGTCCGAGCGCTGGGTTTATTACCGGCTGGCCCAGAAGACTGCACCCATTGTTGTCCGCGAAGCCCTGGACTGGGTTCAGAAATCGCTGGCCAAAACGGAGGAAGCCGCTGCCGACGCAAAAAAACTGAAGGAAATTTTGAAAACCGACCTCGCCGTCATCTGCCGACGGCAAAAATGCTGCTGATTTATGAAAACATTGACAAACTATGATCAAAACGATTCCGTGCGCCGCCTGGTGCGCGAAGGCTACGCCAAAATTGCCGAGGAAAACTCCGCCGGCTGCTGCGCGACCGGGGTCTCCTGCTGTGGCTCCACTCCGCAAGAAGCTGACAAGCTCGCCCGCGAACTGGGCTACACGGTCGAGGAACTTCAGACCTTGCCGGAAGGTGCCAACATGGGGCTGTCCTGTGGCAATCCGGCGGCTCTTGCAGCTCTAAAGCCCGGTGAAACGGTGCTCGACCTGGGGGCTGGCGGCGGCTTCGATATTTTCATCGCCGGTCGAAAGGTCGGTGCCACCGGTCGTGCGATTGGCGTGGACATGACACCGGAAATGCTGGCCAAGGCGCGCAACAACATCGCGCATTACCGCAAGGAAACCGGCTTGGACAACACGGAATTCCGCCTCGGCGAAATCGAACACCTGCCTGTCGCTGACCATTCCGTGGAAGTGATCATCTCCAACTGCGTTATCAACCTGTCTCCCGACAAGGCTCAGGTCTGGCGCGAAATGGCGCGCGTGCTCAAACCCGGCGGGCGCGTCGCCGTTTCCGACATGGCCTTGCTCAAACCGCTGCCGCCGGAAGTGCTGAAACTGGTGGAAGCCCGGATCGGCTGCGTCGCCGGGGCTGTCTTGATTTCCGAAACCGGCCGGATGGCCAAGGAAGCGGGCTTAACCAACGTGGTGCTGAAACCCAAAGCGGGTTATGTGGAAGCGCTCACCGACTGGGAAGATCCACTATACAAAAAGTTGATGGAATTGATTCCAGCCGGAACGAAGCCGGCAGATTACATCGCCAGCGTAGAAGTCACGGCGCGCAAACCATGAGTCACGACAACAAAAACCCACCCAAACGCCTGGCGTTTTTTGAACGTTACCTCACCGTCTGGGTTTTCCTTTGCATGGTTGTCGGCGTGGCGCTCGGCAAAATCGCCCCCGGCTTCACCACGGCTTTGAGCAAAGTCGAATTCGTGCATGACTCGCACGTCAACGCGCCGATCGCGGTGCTCATCTGGCTGATGATTTATCCGATGATGCTCAAGGTGGATTTCAGCGCCATCGGCGGCATCGCCCAAAAACCCAAAGGTCTCGCCGTCACGCTGCTCGTGAACTGGCTGGTCAAGCCGTTCAGCATGGCCTTTCTCGGCTGGCTGTTCATGCAGCATGTTTTCGCGCCGTGGATTTCGCCGGAGCTGGCGAAGGAATACACCGCCGGACTCATCATCCTCGCCGCCGCGCCTTGCACGGCCATGGTCTTTGTCTGGAGCTATCTCACCGACGGCGACCCGGTCTATACGCTCGTCCAGGTGGCGGTGAACGACCTCATCATGCTCGTCGCTTTCGCGCCCATCGTGATGTTGCTGTGCGGCGTGGCGAACGTCGTGGTGCCGTCAAAAGTGCTCATCACCAGCGTGGTGGTGTTCATCGTCATTCCACTGGCAGCGGGCTGGTTGACACGAACCGTGCTGTTAAAAACACATGGCAAGGACTGGTTTGAGCAGAAGTTTCTGCCGAAATTTCATCCGGTAACGATCTTCGCGCTGCTGCTGACACTGGTTTTGATCTTCGCGTTTCAGGCGGAAAATCTGACCACGCGCTGGCTCGCCGTGCTCCTGCTGGCCGTGCCGATTATCATCCAGGTTTATTTCAACTCCACCCTCGCCTACTTGCTGATGCGCAAGCTCCGCGTGCCGCACAATGTCGCCTCGCCCGGCGCGCTCATCGGGGCCAGCAATTTCTTTGAGCTGGCCGTGGCGGTGGCCATCACGCTGTTTGGCGCGGGTTCCGGCGCGGCGCTGGCAACGGTCGTCGGCGTGCTCGTCGAGGTGCCGGTGATGCTGTCCGTCTGCAAAATCTGCAACCAGTCGCGCGGCTGGTATCAGTCGCGTTTGAGCTGAGAAACATTCAACATTTAACTTTCAAGGCCCAACTCCCAACCAAACACACAAACACAACCGTCCTTGGACATTCGATGTTGAATGTTCGATGCTTCCCCAATAATCATGAAACCCACCATCTTGATCCTCTGCACCGGAAACTCGTGCCGCAGTCATATCGGCGAAGGCTTTTTGCGCGCCGCCCTTGGCGACCTCGCCAATGTCCAAAGCGCCGGCTCCAAGCCCGCCGGCTATGTCCATCCGCTGGCCATCAAGGTCATGGCCGAGGTGGGCATTGACATTTCCGGGCATCGCTCGAAGCATCTGAGCGAATTTCTGGAGCAACCGGTTCACACCGTCATCACCGTCTGCGGCAACGCCGACCAGGCCTGCCCGATTTTCCCCGGCCAGGTGAACCGCCATCATTGGCCGTTCTTCGACCCCGCCAAAGCCACCGGCAGCGAGGCGGAAATCCTGCAATGTTTCCGCACCGTGCGCGATGAAATGCGCCGGGTGTTTGAAGCGTATGCCGCCGGTTTGCGCGATAGCGCTCCGAAATAGCATGCGACGGTCTGCAGACTTGCGGCCACGCTGCCAGACATAGCGGCTTCCGGCAGGAAGCCGGCATCCCTCCCAATTTCAAAGATGACTTCCTGAAGAATCGGCTTGTTGCACCAGCTTGTAGCGAAGCTTCACGCCGTTTGGATTGTTTGTAAAACCGGCGATTTGCAGCACTCCCGTCGCTCCGCCGCGGGTTTTGAAAACATAGTTGGCCGTCGTCGGATAGGCCGAAACCCGCGTGCCCAATGAAACTGTGTAGTCTGCATGTGCCTTTGGATTGATGACCACAGAACGGACTTCCTCGGGGCTCGCTTGTTCAAAGAAGTCCCCGGCCCCTTGATCGTGATGAAAAATCACCCGTGCTCCCAAAGGATCGCAGCTCCAGCTCGCCGCCAACAGCCGCAAGGCCAGGTCGGTGCCCGTGGCCTCGATCCATTCGTCAATCTTTGCCGTGTGGCGGAAGAGCGTGGCATCGCCGGGATTTGCTTC
>JAJXXI010000049.1 GCA_021781185.1 bacterium | reverse complement strand
GATTCGCGGTTTCATCAATTGATGCGTGAACATTATTACCACGTCGGTTCAACGGAGGAATTACGGCATCCGATGATCGAAGCGTTAATCACCAATTTTGCGGTCGTGGTCGCACAGCCCGCAGCGGTGGAAGCGGAACAGTTCGCATTCTTCGAGAAACCGATTTGCGAATATTCTGCGGCGCGGGTTTGATTGAGGTAATTGACCGAGTCCACCGAAGGTTTGACCGCGAGTTGAATTTGAAAAGTTTTGCCCAGGTTGAACCACGTTGCCGCCGGTTGCCAAGCACATGATCGAGGAAAACATGGCCAAGCAACTCGAGTGGTGCGGCGAAGCGCCGTTCTACACCCTCGGACCGCTAACCACCGCCGAGGCAGCCGGTCAGGATGCCGTTCCAAAATCTCTGCGCTTGGCGTCGTTGCGGCGGAGCTTGCGGAGTCGCAACCACGACCACATCCCAGCGGCATCGGCGCGGCGATGATCGGCTGGGTGCGAGCCGCACGGGCCACCGGCTGCGCGATGCTTTGCTACGTCACGCCCAAGAAACACATCGGCCTGGCGTGCAATCTATTCGCACGCCGACTGAGAATCCTGATTCGAAACCATGATGTTTTTCGGAATCCCAACGGGATTCAATCACTCAGCCCAGGGTTGCGAGGCTGGCCCATCCGGCTCAGACCGAGCTACCCTGGGTTACGTTCCCCAAAATGTTTTCAACGCTGAAGGCGTTACATCCCTTCCGCCCAAAGCGCCAGAGGGCTGGCGCACTCCAAGACGCTTCGCGCCATTCGAACGTCGCCGTGAACGCGCCAGCGTCTTGGAGTGCGGCGGCCCTCTACCGGCTTTTTCGCGCGCCGCACCGATGCAACTCCTTCAGAGTTGTTTTCATTTTGCCCGTTCTTCCAGCGTAGGTGCTTGCGCACGGCCATCGGCGCACCAACGCTGGGCGGAAGGCCGCAACCGCGTTAATTTTGGATTCGACAACTCTGTCACGCCTGACGGAGCAGAAAACGAATCCCGGCGCAAAATGACATTTTCTATTTTCGTATCAGCGGCTTTCTGTGGCACGCTAGGCGGCAATTATGAAAGCTTTGCTGTCATTGCTCGCTGCCGCCCTGCTGTTTCCCACCGGATGTGCCACGGCACAGGTTGCCAAGGTGCCGACGGACAATGATATGGCGGCGTATCTCCTGGTTTATTTTCTGGATTCGGACCACAGCCTCCATTTCGCGCTCAGCTCCGATGGTTACTCGTTCACCGACGTGAACGGCGGCAAGCCCGTCATGAACGGCGCCGATCTCGCCGAGCAGAAAGGCATCCGCGACCCGCACATCGTGCGCGGTCCCGACAACGCCTTCTACCTTTCGATGACCGACCTGAACCTTGATGGTCAGCGAATGGGTTATCGCACCACCGAATGGCAGCGCGACGCCAAACTGTATGACTGGGGCAACAACCGCGCTCTGGTGCTCATGAAGTCCACGAACCTCGTTGACTGGTCGCATACCGATTTGCGTGTGGATCAGGCGTTCCCCGGGTTGGCCAACATCGGCTGCGTCTGGGCGCCCGAGACGATTTACGATGCGGAGAAGGGGAAGATGATGATTTATTTCACCATGCGCTACGGCCACGGAAAAACCGGCCTGTATTACAGCTACACGGACGATGCCTTTACCAAGCTGGAGACGTATCCCGAGGTGCTTTTCAAATATCCGCGCGACAGCCAAATCCTAGATGGAGACATCACCAAAGTTGGCGACACGTTTCACCTGTTTTACAAGGCGCAGGAATCCGGCGGCGGTATCAAACAAGCCGTCTCGGACTACGTCAATCGCGGCTACGTTTTCGACCCGACGAATGCGATTCCAGACAACCCCGGCTGCGAGGCGCCCAATGTCTGGAAACGCAACGGCGAAAACAAATGGATGCTCATGGTTGACGTTTACGGTCTGCATCCCAGCAACATGGGCTTCAGCGAAACCACCGACTTCAAGACCTTCACCAAGCTCGGCTATTTCAATGACGGCGTGATGAAAGCCACGAACTTTTCCTCGCCCAAGCACGGCGCGGTTATTTCCCTGACGGCGGCGGAAGCCAGACGCCTCGCCGGCCATTGGGGATTGAAGAAATATTGAACCGCTGAATCCGGTTTGAAGTTGAGCTTAAAACGCCCTTGCCGCATCATCAGCCGCCAGAGATTTGTGTCTCTGAAAGAAAGATCAAAAGAATCGTTCGTTGATCCCCTTTCCCAAACAGCGCAGCTCCAAGATATTTATTTATGAGTAAAAAAGTGAAGAAAGTTGGAATTCTAACCGCCGGCGGTCTGGCTCCGTGCCTGAGTGCCTCCATCGGCTACCTGATCGAAACCTACACGCGCAAGGCACCAAAGGTGGAGATCATCTGTTATGTGAACGGTTACATGGGCCTGCTGCAGGGCAAGAGCCTGAAGGTGACTGCCTCGGTGCGCAGAAACTGGAAAGCGTTCGTTGAGCACGGGGGCAGCCCCATCGGCAACAGCCGCGTGAAGCTCACCAACGTAAAGGATTGCGTGAAACGCGGGCTCGTGAAGGAAGGCCAGGACCCGCAGAAGGTCGCGGCCGACCAGTTGATCAAGGACGGCGTGGATGTGTTGCACACCATTGGCGGCGACGATACGAACACCGCTGCAGCTGACCTCGCCAAATTTCTCAAGACGAACAATTACGATCTCACCGTCGTGGGCATGCCCAAGACGATTGATAATGACGTCATCCCGATTCACCAGAGCCTGGGCGCATGGACGGCCGCCGAGGAAGGCGCGCACTATTTCGCCAACGTCGTCGCCGAACACAACGCGAATCCGCGCATGCTCATCATCCACGAAGTGATGGGGCGCAATTGCGGCTGGCTCACCGCCGCCACGGCGGAGGAATACCGGAATTTGATGAAGGAAATGAACTTTGTGCCGGAACTCGGCCTGAGCAGTGAGCGGCGCGGCGTCCACGGCATTTTCATTCCCGAAATGGCGCTCGACATCAAGGCCGAGGCCGCCCGCCTGCGCAAGATCATGGACAAACATGATTGCGTAAACCTGTTCGTGTCGGAAGGCGCGTGCGTGTCGGACATCGTCACGCAAATCGAAAGCCGCGGCGAAGAAGTGCCACGTGATGCTTTCGGCCATGTGCGTTTGGACAAAGTCAATGTCGGTGCGTGGTTCGCCAAGCAGTTTGCCGAAATGATTGGCGCGGAGAAGACGCTCGTCCAAAAGAGCGGTTACTACAGCCGTGCGGCCGCCGCGAACGCCGCCGACCGTCAGCTCATCAAGCGCTGCGCCGTCAAGGCCGTGCAATGCGCCTTCGCGGGCCAGGGCGGCGTGGTGGGCGAAGACGAAGAACGTGGCAAACAGCTCCGTGCGATTGAATTTGAGCGCATCAAGGGCGGCAAGCCGTTCAACATCAAAGCCAAGTGGTTCGTGAAGCTGCTCAAGGAAATCGGCCAGCCCATGGGCAAGCCGGTTGCAGTGAAGCACTGATCAGCCGCCAGCGTTTCAACGGGAGGTGAAGCCGCCGCCGGGCCCTTCCCTCCCGTTTTTATTTTCCGATGGCGGAGGAGAACGCGCCTGTCATGCCGCGATTATTTTAACACTTCTGTCACCGGCTCGTTGGCCGGTTGCCAGAAGCTGACTTTCGCGATGCGTCTGTCCGGAGTGAGTTTCAGGATGGTAATACGCCCCGGCTGAACCGGCACCCGGCTCAAAGTTTCCGCGTTGCCCACCAGCACAATTCGCTGCGGATATTTTCGCAGCTTGGGGAAGGCGAAATACCGTGCAACGGCCGGCATGGTGTGGATGTCCATGAGATAAGCGGCGTGGTGTTTGGCAAGAAACCCGGCACCTTCCCCGGCAAGTTTTTGATTGGCGGTCTTGGCGCTGCCCATCTCCGTGGCAACCAGCAAAAACGCCGTCCCG
>JAJXXI010000377.1 GCA_021781185.1 bacterium | reverse complement strand
AGGCGTGGGCGTCGCGGCCATCCGGCAACTGGAGCAACATGGTTTTGCCGAACACGCCGAACTGGTGGATGGCGGCACGAGCGGGTTTCATCTCTTGGGCCTGTTCCGCGACCGGCAGCACCTCATTCTCATTGACGCCACCACCGACGGCCGGCCGCCCGGCACCGTGTCGCTCATCCAACCGCGCTATGCCGGCGATTTCCCGCCCTCGCTCACCGCGCATGACATCGGACTGAAAGATTTGCTCGAATCTGCCGCGCTGCTCGGCGATCTGCCGGCCGTGGATTTAATCACGGTCTCGATCAGCGGCCTGGATGGGATGAGCATGGAACTTTCACCCGCCGTTGCCGCCGCGCTGACGAAGGTGGAGGCGCTGGTGCGGGAGTGTTTAAAAAAAACTGTCCTTTGCACCGCTGGCCGATAAAACTTCTGGCGTGACGCACGCCGCAGCCAAAATTCGACACGCCGAACTGTCCGCCGAAATCCGCCGGCACGACCACGCCTATTACGTTGAAGGCCGGCAAATCATCACCGACCGCGAATACGACCAGCTTTTCACCGAATTGCAGAAGCTGGAGAAGGAACATCCCGATCTCGTCACGCCGGAGTCCCCCACTCAACGCGTCGGCGGCGCACCCAGCGAAAAGTTCGCCCGGGTCAAACATCTCGTGCCGATGCTCTCGCTCGACAAAGTCGAAGCCAGCGACCAGCCGACCAGCGCCGATGAACCAGATCGGGAAAAGCGCAACCGATTGCAGGACGAAAACACATTAAAGAAAATTTATTCTGTTGATCCCAAAGCCACCACATTCGATTCAACACTCCGCAAACAACTTGGACGCGACCACATCCAATACATCATCGAACCCAAGGTGGACGGCGTCTCCATCAGCGTTCACTATCGCCACGGCAAGCTCGCGCTCGGCGTCACGCGCGGCGACGGCGCGGAAGGCGACGACATCACGGCGAATCTCAAGACTGTGCGCGGCATTCCGCTGGAGCTGAACCTCAAGAATCCGCCGGCCCTGCTTGAAGTCCGCGGCGAGGCTTACATGGCCATTGATGAATTTGACGCCATTAATACGAAGCTTGAAGCCGAAGGCGAAAAGCCGTTTCCCAACGCCCGCAACGCCACTGCCGGCACGCTCAAGCAGCTTGATCCCAAGCTGGTCGCCAGGCGTCCCATCCGCGCCGTATTTTACGCTGTCGGCGCGGTGGACGGCATCGAGTTCAAGACGCATTCGGAAATGCTCGAAACACTGGCCAAGCTTGGCCTGCCCACGCAGAAGCTGTGGTGGGTGTGCGACGGCATCGAGGAAGTGCTGAAAATTTACCGCGATAAGATTGTCGCGCATTACGACGAAGATAAAGACCTGCGCCGGCAGTTGCCCTACGAAATTGACGGCATCGTGCTCAAGGTGAACACGCTCGCGGATTGGGCGAAGATTCCCGGACGCAGCCGCGCGCCGGGCTACGCCATCGTTCACAAACCCGTGCCATGGATCACGCCGGCGGAAACCGTGCTCAAAGCCATCACCGTGCAGGTCGGCCGCACCGGCGTGCTCACGCCCGTGGCGGAACTGGAACCCGTCTTCGTGCAAGGCTCGACCGTCGCGCGCGCCACGCTGCACAACGAGGACGAAATCCGCCGGAAAGACATCCGCATCGGCGACACCGTGGTCATCCGCAAAGCCGGCATGGTCATCCCGGAAATTTTCGAGGTGGTGAAAACCAAACGTCCGCCCGGCGCGCAGGAATTTGATTTATTCGCCCACGTTGGCGGTAAATGCCCCGCGTGTGGCGGAGCGATTGCGAAGGAAAAGATGTCCGGTGGCGACACCGACGAAGTCGCCTGGCGCTGTCAGAACATCGCGGGCTGCCCGGCGCAGCTCACCCGGCGCGTCGAGTATTTCGCGGCCCGCAAGGCGCTGGACATCGAATCGCTCGGCGGCATCGTGGCCGAAAAGCTGGTGGAACGCGGCCTCGTCAAGGAACCGCTCGATCTGTTCGACCTGAAACTGGAAGTGCTCGGCAAACTGAATCTTGGCACGGACGACGAGCCGCGCACGTTCGGCGAGAAGAACGCCACTAAAGTCCTCGACGCGCTCCAGCGTGCCAAGAGAGCGCCGTTGAGCCGATGGATTCACGCCCTGGCGATTGCCGATGTGGGAGAAGCCACAGCCAAACAGCTTGCCGCCACACATGAATCACTTGAGGCGCTGGCCGAATCCGAAGTCTTGCGCGACATCCGCGACCTCGGGGCGAAGGAAACCGAACGCTCCGAAATCAGCCCGCGCTCGCGAAAAAATCCGCCCAAGAATGAAACCGAGAAGGCCGCGCGAGCGCAGCGCGATGCCGAACTCAAGGCGGACATTACGGCGATTGAAGCGCGACTGGATGACGGCGGATTGAAAGCGAAGCTGGTGGAGGTTGGCCCCGTGGCGGCGGCGAGCGTGCTGGATTTCTTTGCCACGACCGCCGGCAAGAGGATTCTTGCCCGCATCCGCGAACTGGGAATTACGCCGCAAAACGAAAAGCCGAGCAGCGCCCCGCCGGCAGTCCTTTTCGCCGGCAAGACGTTTGTGCTGACCGGCACGCTGCCGACGCTGACGCGCGAGGAGGCAACGGCGAAAATCGAAGCCGCCGGCGGCAAAGTGACCAGCAGCGTGAGCAGGAAAACAGATTTCGTGCTGGCCGGCACCGATGCCGGTTCCAAGCTGACCAAGGCGCAGGAACTGGGCGTAAAAACTTTGGACGAGGCGGAGTTTTTGAAGATGTGCAATTATACAAATTCAATCACAGCCATCCCCCAGGATTTATGAAAAAGTGCTGGAACAATTTGTTTAGCCCCGCCACAAGGCAGGGATGAATAAAAAGCCAACCGTCCCAGCGCCGTCAAAACTGAATCTTCTGCGGCAGATTTGCCATCTGATTCCTGAGTTTTTGGTGGCCAAAATTGCGCGCGAAACCAAAGTGGCTGAAAAAGCCCGCGCCTTCAGTCCTTGGAGTCATGGCGTGGCGCTGGTCTATGCGCAACTCACCCACAGCATCGGGCTCAACGACGTGTGCGATGCCCTGCGACTGCAATCGGGTCTGCTCTCCAGCATCCGTGGCGCGACGCCACCGACCTGCAACAATCTTTCCCGTGCGGACAAAGTGCGCCCAGCCGAGCTGGCGGAGAAACGCTTCTGGGCCGTCTTTGAACACCTGAGAGATTGTCTGAAAAAGGAAAGCGGGGTGTTTTGGGAAGCGTGGCCACCCAATAATCGAATAAAAAAATTGATTTGACTGGCCATTTTTGAGGTTTTCATTCGCGGTAGCGCCAGTTAGGCGATGAAAATCGCTACTTACGACACCAACCTCACCGACGCCCAATGGGCTTACCTCAAACCAATGCTGCCTAAACCCGCCAAACGCGGACGCCCGCCCAAGGAGCGTCGACGCATCCTTGACGCCATCTGCTGGTGGATACGTTGGGACTGGTGCTCGGCGAGGTGGTGACGCCCGCCAACAACACCGAACGCGACGGTGCCAAAATGCTGTTGGGAGGTGTCCTGGGTTGGTTCACCTGGCTGCGCATTCTGTGGGTGGATGGGGGCTACACCGGCGAGAACTTCGCCAACTGGGTCAAGGGCCTCCGTCCCAAAATGCCGTCGAGGTTGTCAAACGCTCCGACACCGCCAAAGGCTTCAAAGTCTTGGCGCGGTGGAGCGAACCTTCGGCTGGTTGATGCACCAACGACGACTCGTGCGTGATTACGAAACCACCGAGTCCAGCGCCGGGGCGTGGATCTTTATCGCCATGATCCGAATTTAACTCCGCCGACTCGCTTGATCCCTCTTCATTCATGATTTTTCAGACGCACACTAAGACTGTTTAGTCGGGTTGTGGCATCCAGACACGGAACTTGCCACTACAATGCAATTCGGCGAGCAAATATAACAAACCGTCGTAGTAACGCCA
>JAJXXI010000497.1 GCA_021781185.1 bacterium | reverse complement strand
TAGCATGGCGGGTTGCGTAGCTGGAGCAAGGCTTGCGGCAGCGGGGTGGCTTGATGCCGTGGGTGCGCAGCCAGCGGATGAGCTTGAACGTCGCCTGGGTGAAGCGTTGCAGCAGTGTATAGATCAGCGGAAGGGGATGCCCGATTTTCTTCAGCTCGCTTTTCTGTTGCTCCAGCCGTTTTGACGGCGCTGGATTTCGGCGGTGTTTTCCACGCCTTGTTGCTGGTGCCCATCTTGCAGGAACAACAGCAGGTTGTGGACGATGGCCATAAAATGCGCCTGCATCGCCGTGGTCGAGGTCGCCCAGGATTTTTCCTCCTGCAACCGGGTCTTGGTTTCGTCAAGCACCCTCTCGATTTCCCGGCGCGTTTTGTAGAGCAAGGCCAGCATCCTGGTGCGAGCGTCATTGCGGAAGTCAGATAGACATGCCCCTCGCCGTCGCGCGGATCGCCAAAGGTGATTTCCCGCCCCCGCAGGCCGCGCCGGTCGGCGGTGACGCCTTGATTGATGGGCTGGGGCAAATCAATGTCCCGCGCCTGTTCGAGGATCAGGCACATGCCTGCCTGGCGCAGGGACAGGAAGTAAATCCCCGCCGGCCTTGTCCCCAACCCACAGCACCTTGCGGCCTTTGCCCGCGCCCTGGCCACGCGCTGCCGCTTGAGCGCAAAAAAGTGACCCGTCGGCCAGCGGGTTTCCCCGATTATCAGGTCATGCGTCGCGGGTGCCAGATAATGGCAATCCCCGGCATGGAGGTCAAACGCGGCTAGGGCTGCAAAGGCCTCCAGGGGCGATTGCCGCAAGCCGTCGCCCCCCTGCCGCCACAGCGTCGAACATTCCGTCACCATCGCCCGCCGCCGCGCTCCAGCCAGGGCTTCAAAGTAAGGCCCAACTTGCAGTTCGCGCCGCCAAAACAACTGGAAAGTTTGCAGAAAATCCCGCCCGCTGCGCACGTTGGCCAGCACCCGGTTCACGCCCTTGGTGAACCAGTCCCAATCCGATTCGGCCGGACAGTTCCGCCGCAGGGTGACGTGGTCATAGCCCCGACGCAGGGGATCAAGAAATTGGTTACACACCGCAGAGGTGCCCGCACAAGGGATGGCGTGATGGCCATTAAAATAATTTTTTGGCCGCCATCGCCAGCTTTTATTCGCGATCAATCGCACCGCCACGCCGTCTTTCAACGCAAAGCGTCATCCGCAAGCCCCAGACTTTGCGACCTCACCAGCGCCACGCCACGCACCCATGGCAATCGTCACCGAAAAACCGCGTGGCCCCCGCCAGTTAACGACATGTCAAGAATACCATCTCTCGCTCCACACCATCGTTTTCCGCCAACGCCACGATGTGGCGCATCAACTCCGGTGCTGGCTTGGTCGGGTTTGGAATCAAGGCAAAGCCAGGGCGATGTCCAATCAATTCCTTCCCGGCGAAAAATCAACCAACCTCATCACAAACTGCCCGTTATTCGCCGCCCGCGCGGCTTTGCACCAGCACGCGAAAGGCGCGTCCAAGGTGTTCCGGATGCGTGAGGGTCTGGAACTGGCGCACCTGCCTGGCATTCAGACTGGCAGAGGAATTTTGCCCCACGGACTTTTGCAGGATGCGCGTGAGAAACTGGGGCTGGGTGCAGAAATGTTCCGTCGTCAACCCGGCGGCAACGCCGGCGTTCTGGATGGCGGTGAAATTCACATGCGCGGTCAAATCCTGTGCGCCCGGGTTTGCCAGCAAATCCGCGCTCACCTGGTGGCGATGATAGGCGCGCAGCGTGCCGTTCGTCCGGGCCGGCGATAATTGTTCCTCAGCGGTGAATCCGTAATCAATCGCCAGCAGTTTGCCATGCGACAAAACGCCGGCGGCTTCATGCCACCAACCGGCAGCTCCAGGCGAATCCTCGATGGTGTAGCCGTCGGGCAGCACCTGCAGCAGCGGGGAAGGAAGGTGGCGGAGGGAAGCTGGCAAAGCGGGGGGCAGAAGCGAAATTTTCACCCAATCAAATGTTCCACCGGCAAGGGTGACGCCCCATTCAAACCAATTTTTCCCGGCAGCATCCCAGCCGAAACGGCGGACGGGAAAAGCATCGAGCAGTTCGTTGCTGAAAATGATCCCGCCGAATTGCCGGCGGGCGGGAACGATTGAACGGACCTTCGCCGTCCAGCGAACCCGGGGCGCAAAGGCCCTCAACGTTTCCTGCTGCCAGGACTGTCGCTTGAGGGACGGTTCCAAAATCCAGTATTCGATCCCGGAATACAGTTGGGGCCGGTGCATTTGCAGCCAGTGCAAAATGTCGCCGGCGAGTTTTCCGTCATGCGCCCCGGCCTCGACGATTTTCAACGGCTCACTTTGAATTTTCAATTCCGCGAGCCATTCGGCGAATTGAAAAGCGAGCAGTTCGCCGAACAGGCTGCCGACGCTGACGCTGGTGATGAAGTCGCCGCCGCGTCCGACAATGTCCTTTTCTGTCTCGTAATAGCCAGTTTCGGGACAGTAAAGCGCGATTTCCATGAAGCGTTCAAAAGAAATGACGCGGTCCCGCAGAATTTCCTCTCGGAGGACTTCACTCGGCATTTTCATTGCTTGCAGAGGTTCATGGCTTTGACTAGTGTCGGCAAAATAGTGAGGACTTATGGCGAAAATTGACGCGTTTTTCAACCTGATGTTTGAACAGAAGGCCTCCGACCTTCACATGGCATCAGGCAACCCGCCGATGATGCGCATTCATGGCGAGTTGCAACGCGTGGATTATCCCCCGCTGGAAAACGACGCGCTGAAGGCCATGCTCTACGAAATCGCGCCGGATTACAAAATCAAACAGTTTGAAGAAACGGGCGACGTGGACTTCGGCTATGAGATTCCCAACATTTCGCGTTTCCGTGTCAATTTCTTCAACCAGAAAAACGGCGTGAGCGCGGTGTTCCGGCAGATTCCGAGCCGGGTGCTTTCGTTCGAGGATTTTGAAAAGCTGGATGCGCCGCTGCCGCCGGTCTTCAAAAAATTCGCGATGCTGAACCGCGGCCTCGTGGTGGTGACCGGACCGACCGGCTCCGGCAAATCCACCACGCTGGCGGCGATCGTGGATTACTGCAACCGCAACCGCAAAGATCACATCATCACGCTGGAAGACCCGATTGAATTTGTTCACGAAAGCAAGAGCAGCCTGGTGAACCACCGCGAAGTCGGGGTGCATACCAAGTCGTTCGCCACCGGCCTGCGCGGGGCGCTGCGCGAAGATCCGGACATCATTCTCGTCGGCGAAATGCGCGATCTGGAAACCATCGAACTGGCCATCACGGCGGCGGCGACGGGCCACCTGGTGTTCGGCACGCTGCATACGCAGAGTGCGGCCAAGACGGTGGACCGCATCATTGACGTGTTTCCCGCCGACCAGCAAAACAAGATCCGCCAGACGCTGTCGGAAGCCTTGAAGGGCGTGGTGGCGCAGACGTTGTTCAAGCGCGCGGACAAGAAGGGCCGCGTGGCCGCCTTCGAGGTGCTGGTGTTCAACACGGCCGTGGCCAATCTCGTGCGCGAAGGCAAGACGCACCAGATCCAGGGCATGATCCAGGTGGGCAAGAAATTTGGCAACCAGCAGCTCGACGACCATATCATGGAGCATGTCCGCATGAAACGCGTGACCCCGGAGGATGCCTACGACAAGGCGCTCGACAAGAAGAAATTCCGCCCGCTGCTGGCGCATCCGCCCGAGGATGAAGAAGCCCTGTGACCTTTTATGCGCCGCCCGGAACTTGATCAGATTTTAACGACGATGCTGGCTTCGCAGCCGGAAGTGTCGGACCTGCTGTTTACGGTCGGCCGGCCGCCGCAGGTGGAAGCCTACGGGGATCTCAAGCCGGTGATGATTGATCCGCCAATCGAACGGCTCACCCCCTTCCAGATCGAGAGCATCGTGATGAACATGATTGGCGACAATCTCTGGCAGATTGAAGATTTGCTGCGACACGGCTC
>JAJXXI010000012.1 GCA_021781185.1 bacterium | reverse complement strand
GAGTTTCCAGTTGAACACCCAACCACCCCAATTCCCCACCGGAAACCAATAAAGCATGTGGCCATGCCCTTTATTATTTTACATGAAATCTCCTTTGAAAACCATCATCGTCATGGCAGGCGTCGTCATCGTCAGCACAAGCGTCATTGTCGTAGTGCAGCACTCTCAACTGTCGCACAAAAAGATCCCGTCACCCGAAAACGAGTTGCCAACGGCAATTAGTAATTATTCCAAGACGTTCAAGCTAAATACCAATTCGCCAATCTGGACGCCAACTGCCAATGGACGAAGCGCCACCAACTGATTCGCAGGCGTTGAATCAAACGGCGACCACGGCCACGGTGAAAGTGGCTGAAGCCAGGCAGCGGTTTGATCCGACCCGCATTTTTGTTCAGAAGGACAAGCTGGTGTGGTTCTGGTTCGCTTTTGCCATGCTGGTATTGGTGGGTGCAGCGGTTGACCGCTATTTTCTAGTGCAAAACCTCAAGCGCAGTGAACGGGTGGTGGTGATTGATCCGGCTGGCACCTATTATGTTTCGCCGTTGTTGAAATTTCAAGATGCCAAGGAATTACACGTGCAACAAAGCACACTGGCGACCACCGCCTTTGTAGACCGCGATCCGAAGGGGTTTGATAACCCAGATTTGTTGAAACAGATGTATCTGCATCGTGCCTATCAAAAGGCAATGGCCTACCAGGATGCCGAGGAACCGGAGTTTAAAGCCAAACAATTGCATCAAAAGGCGGAAATCAGGGACATCAAAATTCTGAACACCCGCGATAATTTTGTGCTGACCCAGGTGTCCGGTCAGTTGATTCGGGACGGCGTGTTTGAAGGCAAGGCTTTTACGGAAGCCATACCATTCAAGTTGCTCCTAAAATTGCAGCGTAATCCCAACATGGTTCTTAACGGACGGTTTCCCACAGCGGTAAATGATTTCAAATATGAAACGCTGGCTCATTAGCTCTTTTGCCGTTATCTGTCTGGTTGCCCAAGCCAAAGACAAGGCCATTCAGAATTTTGTTCTGGATGAAAAGACGGTGTATGTGATTCCCGTGGCGACCAATCGGGTGACGACCATCAGTTTTCCCGGTGTTATTGCCGCGATGGACGCGGCTCAGGCCAGCACCGATCCACACAAGGCTGCTTCCTTCCTCATTGCTCACACCAGCGGCTCATCGTTTTTCTCGGTTCGTGCCGAGGCGCGAAAGGCGGTTACCAACATCAACATCCGTTGGAACCATCAAACGTATGTGCTCGAACTGGTTGAAAGCAACGAGCCGTTGTTGTCGGTCACGTTTGAACCGGCTCCCGATACTTCCAGCACAATCCATTCTGCTCCGGTCACACCGTCGCGTTTGCTGGCCTTGCTTGACGAAGCCAAAGCCTATCCGCTGTTGAAAGCATACCACCCTGATGCTGTGGCGAATGTGGATTGCCGCAATTACGAGAATCAGCCGCGCATCGTGGATTGCACCAACTATGCGGTGGAGATTAAGGAGGCGTTTCGTTTTGACCGCGAAGACACACTGGTTTTTCGCGTTGGCATTACCAACAAGACCAACCGCCAATTACTATATGCACCCAACGGTTTCTTTTTACGCGTGGGTGAACGCACCTATCCACAGTCCATTAGTGATTCCAGCGGCATCGTGCCGCCGCACGCGGAGGCCCCCGCATATTTCGCCGTGACCGGCACTCCCAACGGCGGGCGCAACGACATTTCCATCAAGAACGATTTTTATGTCATCCTCGATGCCCACACCATTGCGCCTCAAACCGAGGCGGCGATGTCGCCTCCGGCCTCGTTGACCAATTCCGTTGACTCGACCGGCTCCCAAACCAACAACGAGGAATCGCCACACCCATGAATCCGCGTTCTGTCATTAATTTTTTCAAGACTCCGGCTGGCGCGTTTCTTGGGTTTTGCGTCATCTTGGCCGCCGTCTTCTTTGGGGTGAAACGGTATCTGCCCGGCTCAACCAAGCCCCCGCCGCTGAATTATTCCACCAAAGCGGCCGCTGCCGACGCCAGCAAGCAAACCATGCAGGATTATCAGAACACCAACTTTTCAAAGGTGAATAATCTGCCACCCGCAGCGGAGTCAAAAGCACCCGCAGCGCCGACCGCGAGCGATACAAACAAAGCACCAGCCAAAGAGTCAGCCAGCCCGGTAGCGCCAGTAAGGGCGGTAGTGGTAAAACCTAAACCCAAACCGGACGTGTTGCCCATCAGCTTGTTTGCCGAGGCACCGACCAAGGAGCAAAAGCCTTTGAGCAAAAATTTTGCACCGTTTGGCCGGTTGATTCCGTGTGAACTGATTGTCACGGTGGATTCGTCCTCAATGCAAACCCCCATCATCGGCCTTGTAACCAAGAATGTTTATTTTGGCGGACGATTACTGATTCCAGCGGGAACGGAGGTTCACGGCAAAGCGCAAACGGATCGTGTCCGCGAGCGTATTGCCAGCAGTGGAGGCTGGACGTTCGTCTGGCAGGATGGTCGGGAATTGCGCGTGTCCGGCATTGCCCTTGATCGTGAATTTGATGCCGATGGGAAAGGCTGGGGCATCACCGATGGCAGCGCAGGATTGCGCGGTCGTGTCCTTAAAAGCGATGACATGGCCGAAATCAAGTTGTTCGCGGCTTCATTTTTGAGCGGTGCCACCAGCGCCTTCACCGACAACCATCAAACTATTTACGGCACGCAGGTTTTACCCACGGCCAAGAACGCGGGATTGGAAGGGGCGCAAGCGGTAATTCAAGACTACGCAAAGCAGATTTATGACTCGATCCAGCGTGACGGCTTTTATGTGCGCGTTGCAGCAGGCAAGCAATTTTATCTCTACATCACCCAAACCCTCGACGTATCGGACGCCGCTGTGGGCAGCACCCGATTTGAGCCGGATGAATTTGCTCAAACGAATTCATCCGGGCCGGGTTTGATGAACTATATGTCACCCAACGCCGCCGTATTTTATCGCCACCCAGCCACACCATGAAACGAATCATTATCTTTATCCCCCTCATTCTGTTGTCCGCTTGCGCCAGCAAAAAGCCTGTTGTGGTGAAGATGCCACCGGTTGTGTCTGGAACAATGTTAAGCCCTGCTGACAAGGAATTGGTGCGTTATGGTGAAAATCTCAAAGCTTACCAGGTGGGCCGCTACATTGACCCGAACAACGATTTGGTGATGCACGAAGCGCACACCATTTACCGGGTGGAGACAACGGCCAAATGGAATTTGCATCCCAATGTATATCCATATCCACCGGGGAGTCTGCCGGGTGGCCCGGTGGTCGGCATCATTGATCCCGCACACAAGAACAGCCCGATCACTCCGGAAATAGCCGCCGAAGTGGACCGGCAGAAAGCCATGTCGCAGGCGTTGATGGCTGACCACCAGCAAATGAATCACGCATTAAACCAGCTTTCAACGGTAATGCCAGCCACGGCGCAAATCGCCAAGGAAAATGCGCTGCTCAAAGTGCAGGCGATGGCGACCCAACGGCGTTTGGAAATCTTGGAGGACGAGTTTCGGAAACAGCAACTGGAAGAACAGGCACAACGGCAACAGCAGCAGACCCAACAAGAACAACAACACGAAACCGAGGTCAGTCAGCCAGTCACGCCCTCGGTTAATGGGACGAATGACTGGTGAAACCAACAACCATTGAAACGTATGGCAAGAACAAGCACAAAATCAAAAGCATCATCGGAACAAACCACGGCACCCGCACCCACAGAGACGGCAACAACGGCATCCGCACCGGATGCGGCAGTGGAGCAGCGTGAAAATCCACGCATCAATGAAAAGATTGATGAATGGATCAAACGGTTTCCAGAGAAGTGGAAATATTTCATGTCCCTGCCACCAGAGCGCATGGCCCGCAAGCTGGTGTTAAATGAGATTGATAAATATGAACGCCAACAAAAGGCCAGGAGCTATCGGCAGCAGGAACAACATGGC
>JAJXXI010000559.1 GCA_021781185.1 bacterium | reverse complement strand
AGCAGGCTCGGCCCGCATCTCGCCAATATCCACATCCTCTCGAACCTCGAACCGTTCCGTTACGGCGATGTGGACTTCATCAAGAAATGCGTGCAGGCCGCGATGAACCGGTTGGGCGCGACGGGCATTCACCTGTATCCGCTCTCTTATTGGAACTGGCCGTATTCGCCGGACGTGGCTGAACCGCCGTTGCTGCAATGGCACCGTGATTGGATCTGGTTCGAAGCCTGGGCGCGTTACGAATGGAACCCTGGTCCGCCGGAAAAGGCGGACCACGCCTACTGGGTTTCCCGGCTGGCCGATATCTACGGCAACACGAATGCGGCGGAGAAAATCCTGGAAGCCTATAATGATTCCGGCGAAGTGGCGCCGAGGTTGATCCGGCGTTTTGGCATCACGGAAGGAAACCGCCAAACGCTCTCGCTTGGCATGACGCTCGACCAGTTGGTGCATCCTAACCGATATGGCGCGATCGAAGATTTGTGGCTTTCGCAGGCACCGCCCGGCGAACGCTTGGATGAGTATGTGGAGAAAGAATGGAAGCACGAGCCGCATGTGGGAGAGACGCCGCCTTCCATCATCCATGAAGTGTTGGCGGAAGCGAGCAACGCCGTTCTGGCGGCCAGTGAGGCCGAGCCGCTGGTTACGAAAAACCGCGCTGAATTTGAGCGGTTGTT
The DNA here is from genome assembly GCA_021781185.1 of bacterium. GTDB lineage: Bacteria > Verrucomicrobiota > Verrucomicrobiia > Limisphaerales > UBA11358 > UBA11358. The sequence goes on along the minus strand of JAJXXI010000559.1, from coordinate 3,304 downwards.
TAACGACACCCTGTGCATTCAGGCGATGGCTCGGAATTATGCGGCCAAGGTTCGCGCCGCGGAACTGGACTTGCGTTACAACTACAGTCATGACATTGGGGACCTGGAGCAGGCGGAAACGTTTTTGGCGGAAAGTCTCGACGCGTATCAAAAACTGGCGGCGCTCACCCGGAACACCTATCGCTTCGCCAATTCAATGCAAACCTCGCAGCGGAAAATCCCGTTCACCGGCGGCGCGCATGGCACGGGCACAAATTATCTCTGGTCTCAACTGGTTCCTGATTACCAGAAGGAACTGGTTGATTTTCAGGCGCGGGTGGCACGGCTCAAGCAAAACCCCAATGCCGGGCCGGCGGTGGATGAATCGAAAATCAAACCATGGCCGGCGGCCCCGTTCACCCTCGTCAGCACGAATGCGGAGACTTATACCGTGCAGCCGGGAGCCCGTCCGTTCACGGACCGTTCCTACAAGATCCAGCAGCTTGCGCCGGAATTGAAGGGGTTGACGGGAATCCGCTTTTCGCATGAAGCGGCGAAGAGCGGGCATTATAAACCCGTGGAAATCGAGACCAAGGAGCCCGTGCGGGTGCTGGTCGGTTATTTCAAAAGCCCGCGCGAAATCTGGCTGCAAGTGCCGGAGCTGGAAACGGCAGCCCAGGCGGACGAGCGTGGCGGCATCGCGACGGTGCTTGAAAATGCCGCGAGCATTCAGCAATGCCCGGCTGTGAATGTTCACGCCTTTCGCTACGGCGCGGGGCGAAACAAGCTGGAATTCATTGGCCAGGGCAGTTTCGTGATTCTCGGAGTGGTGCCGCAGTCGGTTGAACTGCACGAACGCAATGCACGGAAATAAACAAGGATATGAACACCCAGCTTTCAGCCTTGAAGATTCAATCTCCGGTGCCTGGCAAACCGGCTGTTCATGGGATTTTTGGGGTTGCGCGTTGGATATTTGGGGCTTTCCTGCTTGGTGCTTTATTCAAACCTCTTACCACCACTGCCGAGCCCGGAGTTGTGGACACCACTTGCAGCCCGTTTGCGAAAATTCGCACCGTTGGCCTGGATGAAGTTCATTGGACGCAAGGCTTTTGGCTGGATCGTTTCGAGCTGTGCCGGACGCAAATGATTCCGAGCATGGGTCGGTTGATGGAAGGGACGAACTATTCCCAGTTTTACTATAACTTTGAAATTGCCGCCGGGCTGGTGGATGGCAAGCCGCATGGGGCGACATTCAACGACGGCGATTTTTACAAGTTTCTCGAAGGCGCGTCGGCCACGCTGGCGGTGACGAACAACCCGGATCTGCGCCAAATGTTGGATCGCATCATCGCCGTGATTGGCAGGGCGCAGGCGACGAACGGCTACCTTGACACCTGGGTGCAGCTTCACCAAAGGGACGGAGACACAAATGTGGCGCCTTTTCAAGAGCCCAACCGGTTCGAAGTTTACAATCTCGGTCAGTTGATGACGGCGGCGTCCGTCAATTATCGCGCCACGGGCGAAACCAATTTTCTCAACATCGCCTGCAAGGCGGCGGACTGCCTCGATAATACATTCCAGCATCCCACGCCGGCCCTGGCGAACAATCTCGTTTGCCCGTCACATTACATGGGCATCATTGAGCTTTATCGCGCGACGCATGATCCCCGTTATCTGGAACTGGCAAAGCGATTTCTGGCCATGCGCAATCTTGTGAAAGGCGGCACGGCGGACAATCAGGATCAGATTCCATTTGCAGACCAGTCCGAAGCCGAGGGCCATGCGGTGCGGGCCAATTATCTTTATGCCGGCGCGGCGGATTTATATCTGGAAACGGGCGACACGAATTTGTGGCGGACACTGGAAACCATCTGGACGAATGTGGTCACCGAAAAAATCTATATCACCGGCGGCTGCGGCGCGCTTTATGACGGCGCGGCGCCGGACGGAGCCAAAGATCAAAAGCTCATCACGCGCGTGCATCAGGCTTACGGCCGGAATTTTCAGTTGCCGAACATCACCGCGCACAATGAGACCTGTGCGAACATTGGCAATGCGCTTTGGAACTGGCGGATGTTTCTGGCCACCGGCGAAGCAAAGTTCATGGACGTGGTCGAACTGGAGTTTTACAACAGCGTGCTTTCCGGCGTCAGCCTGAATGGCACAAATTTTTTCTATACCAATCCGCTTCGAGTGACCCATCCGTTGCCGACGCAACTGCGCTGGCCGCGGACGCGCGTGCCGTTTTTGAGTTCTTTTTGTTGTCCGCCGAACCTTCTCCGCACCATTGCCGAGTCGGCCGACTACGCCTATGGAAAATCGGATGACGCCATCTGGGTGAACTTGTATGGCGGCAGCGCATTGGACACAAAGCTGGCGAATGGCGATTATGTCAAGCTGGTGCAGCAAACGGAGTATCCCTGGAACGGACGTGTGCGCATCCGAATCGCTGCCTGTGGCAAGCGGGCATTTGCGCTCAGATTGCGGGTTCCCGGCTGGACTGAACACGCGAGTGTGCGCATCAATGATGGTCCGGCTGACGATTCGCCCCGGTCGCAAAGTTATTTTGAAATCCGCCGGGTTTGGCACCCGGGCGACTTTGTGGATCTGAATTTGCCAATGCCTGTGCGGCTAATGACCGCCAATCCGCTCGTTGAAGAGGATTTGAACCAGGTGGCCGTCCAGCGCGGCCCGGTGGTGTATTGCTTGGAATCGCCGGACTTGCCGGCTGACGTCCGTCTTTCGGACGTGCTGATTCCACCGGACGTCCAACTGACGGCGCGATATGATCGGCGCTTGCTGGATGGCGTGGTGGTTTTGGAGGGCAGGGCGCTGGCGCGAGCACAGGAAAACTGGACCGGCAAGCTGTATCGGCAACTCCAGCCGACCAATTTAAAGGCCATCCCGGTGAAGTTCATTCCTTATTCCGTCTGGCAGAACAGGGGGCCTTCGGAAATGTCCGTTTGGCTACCGCTGGCTGGGTGATTTCTCCAAAACGCATATATTTCAATCTGTTTCGCATGATTTTCAATATCTGTTTGGAGTGAACATGTTAAGCTTTGCAGATTCATGAAAGCCCTTTGCCGCAATATCATCTTGCCATTGCTGTTTGTGTTGACGGCAACCATTTCCCAAGCGCAGTTAAGTGTGGATATCAACAACTCCGGTCGTCCGCTGACCGAAGGAAATGACCCGGCCTACACGCCGTGGTCCACGAACCAGAGCTGGTTTGCCGGCGGCGACGTCGCTTCCAACACATTTGAAGGAGTCACAGTTACCTTCACCCGGGTGGGGACGATCGGCACGGGACTGAAACCAAGTTACT
>JAJXXI010000076.1 GCA_021781185.1 bacterium | reverse complement strand
TCGCCAATGTGCCTGTGCATTTTCATTATTTTTTCGCGCGCAAGGTCTGCTTTGTGAAATACAGCCTCGGGTTCATCTACATGCCTGGAGGTTTCGGCACGCTCGATGAATTTTTTGAAGTGCTCACGCTCGTGCAGACACAGCGCATCCCGGAATTCCCGTTGATCCTGTTCGGTCGCGACCATTGGAAAGGGTTGCTCGCCTGGATGAAAAAAGAGTTGGAACTGAAAAAATTCATTGGTGCGGGCGACCTCGACCTCGTGAAGGTCACCGACAGCGTGGACGAAGTGATCCAGATCATCCGCGATTACGAACGTCATGTCGGCCCGCCGGGATCATTGCCGCCGGCATTTGCGTAAGCCAGGACCGGATTAATGGAGGCTTGGATGAATGGATTGTTGGCGGAAAACTGTTCGCGGTTGTCATTTCATTCATGACTTCGTCCATTGATTCATTCAACCATCCGTTGTCATGCGCCCGCTGATTCAGGAAATTCAGACGACCCAAACGCCGGAATCGCTCGTTGAAAATCTGCGAGGCGAACCGGGCATCGTGCTATTGCGCACAGCGCAATTCGATCTGCCGTCGGCACGGTATTCCTTCGTTGCCGCCCGTCCTTTTCTCGTGTTTCGCTCCTTCGGGTCCCGTTGCGAAATCGCGCATCACGCATCACCCGTCACGCATCAAACTCAATTCGGCAACCCGTGGCATCTGCTCGATGCGCTGATGTCGCGCTACGAACTGCTTGATGAAATTGACCTGCCGTTTCCGCTTGGCGGGGTCTTTGGCTGCTGGGGTTACGACCTGAAACATTTCACCGAGCCGAAGCTTCCCCGCCGTGCCGTCAATGATTTGGAATTGCCAGATTGCCACGTCGGCTTCTACGACAGCCTCGTCGTGTTCGATCACCACCTCGGAAATGCGACCGTCGTTTCCACCGGCCTGGATGCCGATGGCTCGCGCTGTGAAGCTCGGACGCAGGACAGGTTGGAATTTTGGAAAAGCCAGTTGATGCAAACCTTCGCCTCGCTCCATTCCCTTTCCGAAAGGGTGGGCAACAGCGTGAGACCGTGCGCAACCTCAAACTTATCCAAGCAGAACTTCAAATCCGCCGTGGAACGCGCACAGCGTTATATCCGGGCGGGGGACATCTATCAGGTCAACCTGTCCCAACGGCTCAGCGTGAAGTGGCCATGGTGGGGCGGGCGTCCCACCGGCCTCACTGCTGGTTGGAACCTGTTCCAAAAGCTTTCCATCGTCTCGCCCGCGCCTTTCTCTGCTTTTGTGGATTGTGGCGATTTTCAGTTGGCCTCGTCTTCGCCGGAACAATTTCTCCGGTTCAGCGGCTCGCGCATTGTCACGCGCCCAATTAAGGGCACGCGTCTGCGGGACGCCGACCCAACGCGGGATGCGCAGCTTGCCTATGAGTTGCAGACCAGCGCCAAGGAGCTTGCCGAACTCGTGATGATCACCGATCTGCTGCGCAATGATCTGGGCAAAGTCTGCGAATATGGCTCCGTGCAAACGCCCGATCTGGCTCGACTCGAAAAATTTGCGCAGGTGCAGCACCTCGTTTCCACCGTCGAAGGCCGGCTGCGGAACGACATGACGCATTTTGCCGCGTTCGCCTCGTGTTTTCCCGGCGGCAGCATCACCGGCGCGCCGAAATTCCGGGCGATGGAAATCATTGACGGGCTGGAACCCATTTCACGCGGGCCTTACTGCGGCGCGATCGGCTATCTCGGTTTCAATCGCGAAAGCCAGCTGAGCATTGCCATCCGCACGGCGGTTTGCAAAGACGACGTTGTGCATTTCAACGTTGGTGCCGGCATTGTGGCCGATTCCGATCCCGAGGCGGAATACGAGGAAACATTGGCGAAGGCGGCAGGTTTTCTGGCGGCACTGAATGGTTGCAGCGTTGGAATCCAAGCTCCCGCCTGCCTACCGGAACAAGCTAAAACTTGAACTCCAGCATCGGTTCGGATAATTGAAGCGGCATTAGGAACGTATTTTCCCATGATTGTCTTTCTAAACGGAAATTTTTTGCCCGAAGCGGAGGCGTTTGTGCCTTTGAACGACCGCGGTTTTCTGCTGGGCGACGGGTTGTTTGAAACGATGCGCGTGGCGGGTGGCAAGCCGTTCCGGCTGGCGCAGCATTTGGAACGGTTGTCGCGGGGCGCGGATTTTTTGAAAATTAGGATTCCGTTTACTCCGAAAGAAATTCAAAAACTCGCCGCGCAGTTGATCGAGAAAAACCAACTACCCGACTCGATTTTGCGCATCATGCTGACGCGTGGGGCAGGAGAACGCGGTTATTCCATCAAAGGCGCGGACAAACCCACGCTGGCGATGACACTGCATTCCTTGCCGCCGGTCAATCCGGACGAGCCGCCGCAGTGGAGTTTGGTCACTTCGTCCTTTCGCATTCCCGCAGGAGATGTGCTCGCGACATTCAAGTCAGCGAGCAAGCTGCTCAATGTGCTGGCGCGGGCGGAGGCGGAGGATCGGGGCGCGGACGAAGCGCTGCTGCTGAATACGAACGGCGAAGTGGCGGAGACCGCCGGCGGGAATGTTTTCTGGGTTTATAACGACAAAATCTGCACGGTGCCAACCGGGCGGGGAGTGCTGCCGGGCATCACCCGGGCGGTGGTTTTGGAGATTTGTCAGGCACTTGGATTTGAAACCAACAAACGGGTCATTAAGCCGGAACACTTGCGGAACGCCGCAGGGTTTTTTGTCACCCAAAGTGCGCTAGGCATCGTGCCAGTGGTCTCGTTCGATGGCGAACCGGTCGCCCCTTCGCCGCTGGTGGACCAGATTGCCGGTGCCTATAACAAGATCGTGTTGCGTGAATCGGCTTGATTGGAAGGATTAGTGAAACGCAATTCGGAGGGGTGGACTTGATTTTTTCCCATTCAGGGGCATATGGTTGTGCAGAAAGTCGAGGTGTTTTATGATTAACGCAAACCTGAATAGTTGTCTTTCCTTCATCAACAGCCAGAGCGCGCCGACGGTGGGAAGACCTGCCGGGGTCAAGCGCGCGGTGACCATCTCCCGTCAGGCGGGTTGTGGAGCCCAGAGTATCGCAGAAAAGCTTGCCAGCCATCTCCAGCAACATTCGCCCCCCGGTCAGGCCACGTGGACGGTGTTTGACCGCGACCTGATGCACCAGGTGCTTGCCGACCATAATCTCCCGGGACATCTGGAAAAATTCCTGCCGGAGGATCGCGTCTCGGCAATCGAGGATACGCTGGCAGATATTTTTGGAGTTCGCCCCACGACACAAACCCTGGTTCAGCAGACGGCCGAGACGCTTTTGAAATTTGCGGAATTGGGGAGCGTCATTCTCATTGGCCGGGCGGGAAACATTGTCACGGCCAAGGTGCCGCATGTGCTGCATGTGCGGCTGGTGGCACCGCTGGAAGACCGCATTGAGAGGATCGCCCGGGATGATCACAAGACGCTGGCTGAGGCTCGCGAATTTTGCGTCGGGGAGGAGCTGGCCCGGACGCGCTATGTGAAAACATATTACAACGCCGACATCAACGATCCACTGATGTATCACATGGTCATTAACACGAGCCTTCTGGGGTGCGAGATGACGGCAAAGCTGATTGCCGAGGCTTTGTTGAGGCTGCCGTAAGAAAATCAAAACTTGGGACTGTTCCCGCCGCTTGTTAAGTTGCCGGCGTGCCGAGTTGGAAAAAGCCATCTGCCCGCCGCCGCCATCGCGGCGGTGATTTTTTTGCCGTGCTGCTGTTGCTGACGGTGCTGGGCGGATTGGTCTGGCTATGGTGGGAGCAAAAACACCCCAAGCCGGTGGTCAAAGCCAAAACACCGGCCACCATGCAATCCAAGGCTGAAGCGCGCCCAATCGAACTGCCCCGGCCAAAACCGATTCCGCCTGCGCCGAAGCTGCCCACATCACCAGTCGTCGTGCCGGCCGCTGCGGCGGATTTTCCACGACCAGTGCGGGATGGATTCGAGGCGCAG